>CAIPQY010000284.1 GCA_903867275.1 uncultured bacterium
CGCCGCGCGAGCATCGCCTGCTTCGCAACATCGAGTCGCTCACCAAGCAGAAGATCGACATCAGCACCGTGCCCACGCCGCTCGACGTGAAGGCCCGCCGACTGGACATGACCAAGGGCGCCATCCGCGAACTGCTGCTTGCCGGCGATCTGGATGGCTTCCGCGTGGTGGTGGAGACGCTGGCCGCCGAGTTCGATCCCATGGAGGTGGCCGCCGCTGCCGTGCGCATGGCGCACGAAGCCACCAGTGGCGACGCGGCGAACGAGGACGAGGTGCACATTCCAGCCATCGAAAGCTTTGCGCGTCCGCAGCCCGCTTTCCGAAACGATGGCGTTCTGAGTGCGCAGGGGGCCATTGGCCCCAAGGGCAAGAAGCCAGCCAGCTGGAAGAAAGCGGCGCCTGCAGACGCGCCCTGGCAGAAGCCCGGCAAGAAGCAGCAGGGTGGTTGGGATGCGCCAGCCGCCCCCGAGCGCGGCTGGAAGCGCGGCGCCGATCGGCCCGGACAGCAGGGCGGTGGCCCGGCCCACGCCCGCGACATGACGCGTATCTACATCGGTGCCGGCACGCGCATGGGCATTCGCCCGGCCGATCTGGTGGGCGCCATCGCCAACGAGGCCGACGTGAACCCGCGCGGCATCGGCGGCATCGAGATCGCCGAGAGCTACTCCATCGTGGAATTGCCCGAGGGTGATGTGGATCGCGTCATCCAGGCCCTGCGCGGCGCCACGCTGCGTGGCCGCAAGGTGAAGGTGAACCGGGATCTCGGCATTCGGAAGTAACGCCACCGCACGAGGGGGGGGGGGTGCGGTTGTATCCAAACCGATCCTTCACAGTGGCAACAACATGAAAACTCGCGTCGACGCGAGTCTTAATGCCTTGATTTGTCACATGAAATAGTTACAAACTTGCAAGAACAATTTGGATCTCGGGGTCTGGAATAGAGCCTGCAGGTGCATGCCGGGGCACGCCAGCGCCGGCATGCGACAGGAAGAGTCATGCGCGTCCGCGGGGCGCGTTTCCTGATGCCTGACGACCCAACTGGCGTATGCAAACAAGGACCCCCCACGATGCAACTTGACCAACTGAACTCGATTGAACTTGCCTCCATGCTTGGCCGCCTCGATCCGCTTGTGATGGCGGTCGACGCCGAAGGCACCATTCTGGATCGGCACATCTGCAACAACGAACGCGTGCCGCTGGACATGCTGGATGCGCGCTCGTTGCGCGCCGTGCTGTCCACCGAGGTGTGCAGCGAGTGGCTGCGCATGATCCGCCTTGCCGCCGTGGAGCGCAGCGTGGCAAGTGCCATCGTGATCCTGGACGGTCGTGGCCACGAGGCCGTGTGCTCGCCGTACACCGTCGACCACGGTGGTTTGAAGCGCGAAGCGGCGTTGCTCAGCCTTCTGCCCACCGCGCTGTGCGCCAACGCCTATGTGGTGCAGCCCACCGGCACGCGCTTGCTGTTGAAGGCGCACGAGTGGGGGCCACTGGAATCCCTCAGCCGTTGCCAGCTGGACACGCTTCGCAATGTCACCATGGGCCTGAGCAACGATGAGATCGCGAAGAAGATCTGCCGCACCAAGCGCGCGGTGGAATGGCACATCCGCTATCTGAACCAGCAACTGGGCATCTCGGGTCGCGAGCGGCTGGCCATGATCGGCCGCGATGCCGGCCTGTGCTGCTTCTCCGGCTGCGAATGGAGTTCGCTGCTGAAGACGCGACCTGCGCGCAGGCCAGGTGTGGATCCCATGGAGCCGGATGTGACGGCGCATCCGATCGCGGCGTGATGGGTGCCATGCGCATGCACCGCAGTATGTGCCATCGCGCAACCATCATCGAAGTCGACACTTCGTCGAATCGCAGCACATTTTCGCTGGTTCTGAAACACGAAGCAGCGCTTCAAAATCTCGAAATCCATGCACGTGCTTCTTTTGCGCAGCGCATGGAATTTGAACAATGCATGTTGTCACGGAGGTGGGCGCCTCGTTGGCGCCCAGGTGAGCAAGCGGTTTCACGGCAGTCCTGATCATTGCTTGTGTTCGGCTCGCACATTTCACAAGGGGGCTCGTTATGGAGAGCCACAATCCATCGTCCGAGGTTGTTGCAGCACTGTGCCAGCAAGTTGACCCACTCGTTCTGCTGATCGATGCAGGCGGCCATGTGGTGATGCGATATCCGTGCCACAACCCGCGCTTCCCGGCGGATGTCCGGGAAGCGCCCAGCCTGCAATCGTTCCTGTCGGCACCGGTGTGCCGCGAGTGGATGCGTCTGGTCGAGCTGTCGCTGCGTGATGCGCAAGGCAGCGCAACGGCCATCGTGATTCTGGATGGCCTGGCGCACCAGCTTGTGTGCGTGCGCCGCGCGTCAACGCAGACGCCTGATGCCACCAGTGCCGTGGCATGGCTCTGCCTGCTGCCATGGCCCGTTGGCAGCGATGAAGCCGCGCCTGCGCCTCGACACGTGCTCACGCAGCACGAGTGGGGTCATCTTGAGCCGCTGAGCCGTGGCCAACTGGACACCTTGCGCCACCTCACCATCGGTCTTGGCAACGATGAGATCGCGAAGAAGGTGAACCGCACCAAGCGCGCGGTGGAGTGGCACATTCGCCATCTGAACCAGCAGCTGGGGGCCTCGGGGCGTGAGCGACTGGCCATGATCGGGCGCGATGCGGGCCTGCACTGCTTCGGTGACCAGGCCTGGCGGCAGATCCTTCGCACCCGCCCCGCACGGCGTCAGGTTGATGACGAGGAAACGCCCGAACACGCCCATGAAACGGCGGATTCGCAGGGATCCGCGGTGGCGTGAGGCTGGCGCGCAACCCGTGATGGTTCGGTTGTGGTGGTGTGCACAGTCCTCGCGGTCGGAGTCCTTTGTCGATACCTTCCGCCGCATGCAAAGCATCATCCGATCCATCGGTCTCGCCCTCGCCTCTTCCACGCTTGCCGCGTGCGCCAATATTTCCGAGAACGGTTCCTCCAAGCCGACCGGTACCGGTGCGGCGAACACCGCCGATCGCACCGGCGGCATCGCGCCCGGCTGTGCGCGCACGGAGCTTGCCGCGGGCAACCAGCGCTTCCTGAAGGGTGGCATGGAGGCCCACGCCTGGCAGCAGGAGAAGGTGATCAAGACCGGCGAGTTCGGTCAGAGCCCGTCGGTCGCCATCCTCAGCTGCTCCGATTCGCGTGTGCCGCTGGAGATCATCTTCGATCAGGGCGTGGGTGACCTGTTTCCCGTGCGTACGGCCGGCTTCGTGACCTGTGTCGAGGCCACCGGCACCTTCGAGTACGGCGTGGCGGCACTGGGCGTGAATTCGCTGATGGTGCTCGGCCACACCAAGTGCGGCGCCGTGCACGCGACGCTTGAGGGCAAGCCGCTGCCTGGCAGCATCCCCATGATCGCCAAGGCCATCCAGCCCGCCGTGGCCGATCTGCTGAAGAACAAGAAGGATGCGACCGTGAACGATCTGATGAACGCGGCTGTGGAAGCCAATGTGCGCTATCAGATGAAGCAGGTGATGGGCAGCAGCGAACTGCTGCGCAAGGCGCAGGCCGATGGCAAGCTGACGCTGCTCATGGCCATCTACGACGTGGACACCGGCGCCGTGCGCTTCCTCGACTGATCGCACGCCTGAAGAGCGCAAAAACAAGGCCCCCGAGGCATCACCTCGGGGGCCTTTCGTTTCAAGGTTGGTTCGCGCCGCTCAGGGGCACGGACCGTAGCTCAGCAGCAGCAGCGCCACGTCGCCGTTGCTCACGTCGCCGCTGCCGTCAAGGTCGCTCAGGCAACCTGCGCAGGGGCCGAAGTCGAGCAGCATGAAGGCGATGTCGCCCGAGGTCACCTGGCCGTCGCCGTCCAGATCCTCGGGGCAGGGCGTGGTGGTTCCACCGCAGCCAGCCGGTGCCGGCGAAGCCGAGTTGTGCGGCACCGGTGCGGTGACGATCGTGAAGTCCGCCGAGTTGTTGTCGGTGTCATCGCGGCCATCGTTGTTGCGCACGGCACCCGTGATCACGGTGAGTGTGGCGACGGCGGTGCCTTCGGGGCAGTTGCCCGTGCCGTACGCCAGCTTGTCCACCAGTGTGCCGGCCGTCTCGGATCCGCACGCCTTGTTCGAGTTCACCGCGTTGAACAGCGCCACCTTGCCGTTGGTCGCGCTCATGGCGATGGTGAAGGTGAAGTCGGGCGTCACGGGCAGTGCGCCGCCAGCGGTGCTGCCGGTCGCGGCGGCCACCAACAGGTACTGGCAGGGCTGGATGGTGGTGCCCGCGGGGAAGGTGAAGATGTTCTGGGTTGAACTTCCCCAGTTGCCGGTGGCCGAACCGTACTCGATGGTCCAACCGCCGATGTTCACGGCTGCATCACTGCTGTTGAAGATCTCCACGTAATCCTTGTTGTAGGTGGGGCCGCCGCTGGTCGAGCCGCCGCCGCCGTACACCTGGCTGATCTTCACGCCACCGGTGCCGCTGCCACCACCGCCGCCACCGCCGCCACCGCCACCACCACTTCCGCCCGACAGGGCCACGGTGAGGGCGTAGGTGTTGCGAGTGTTCGAGGCGAGGTAGGTCTCCAGGTACACGCGAGCGCTTGTGCTGCCCGCGTTGGTCCAGGTGACGGTCTCGTTGTTCACGTTGCCGTTGGCGTTCACCAGCGGGGTGGTTGCGCCGCAGGCATCCCACAGACGGAAGTCGATGTCGCCGTTCGCGTGGGTGTAGGTGGCCGTTGCGGTCAGCGTGGCGCCCGCCGCCACATCCACCGCGTACCAGTCGCTGTTCAGGCGCTTCACCACCAGGTTGCTGTAGGTGGCTGCCGTCAGCACCTTCGGAGCCGCGCAGCTGTCATTGGGTTCCTGCGCGTCATCGGCGCCGGCCGCCAGATAGGCACCGAAGCCGCCGGTGTTCACCGCCACATCCCAGCGGCCGTAGCCGTCGCCGCCCGTTGTGTTGGTGCAGCTGCTTGCGCCGCAGGTGAGCACGCCGTACAGCTGCTGGGTGCTCTCCTGATACAGCGCCGAACCGCTGCTGCCGCCTTCAGTGATGCCCAAGGTCCAGGCAACCTGCGACCAGTTGCTGCCGGTGCCGCAGTAGTTGTTGGCGGCGGTCTTGGTGCAGAAGCTGATGTCCTGTTCGGCGCCGGCCGGGTGGTGAATGCCCACGCTGGCCGTGCCGTTGGCGGGATTGGTGCTCATCCAGCCGGCCCAGTACACGCTTGCCGGCAGTGCGCCGCGCACCATCAGCAGCGTGCAGTCGCTGGTGAAGTAGGTCGACACCAGATCGGCGCCGCTCACCGAGGTGCC
>CAIPQY010000285.1 GCA_903867275.1 uncultured bacterium
CAGCGTGTCGGTGGTGGCCAGCCTGGATCAGGCGCTCACCGCGCTCGAGCGCGCCGAACGCAGCGCACAGGAACGCGAACGCGCCGCGCGGCCCGAGCCTGCACGCACCACCCCCGCCGTTCCTGCTCCGCAGCGCAAGACCCGACTCAGCTTCAAGGAACAGCGCGAACTCGACGGCATGGAGGCTGCGCTCGAAACCGCTGAGAAGGCACAGGCCGCCGCCGAGGCGAAGGTGAGCGACCCCGCCGTGGCAGCCGACCACACCAAGATGGCCGCCGCATGCAAGGCGCTCGAATCGGCGCAGGCCGCCGTGGCCGCGCTGTACGCCCGCTGGCAGGAACTCGAGTCGAAGCGCAGTTAGCGCGCGCAGTCCCTCATCTGGCGGTGCTTATGGGCAATTGCGGCACCCGAAATCGACCCAATTTGGCGGAAGGCGATTGCCTGCGCCCCGATTTGGGCGACAATTATCGGTACGGTGTCCTGCCGCTGCGATCAATGACCCCTGCACCCTGCCTGACCTTGCACACCAACCGCCCAAACATCGCCTGTCTCGCCACGCCGCGAATGCGCACCACGCTCGCTGGCGCGCTGCTTGCATCGCTCGTTGGCCCAACGGTGCTCGCCGATGCCATCGTCACCTACACGCAGAACTTCGACACGCTGCCCACCTCGTCGACTTCTGTCGGCAACACCGGCGCCATCAACCTGCAGGCGCCCATCACGCAGATCTCGGCCACCAACGCCACCTGGCAGGCCACGCGCATCAGTGGCACCAACACCACGGCCGTGCCGTTCAATGTGGGCACAGGTTCGGGCAACACAGGCGGGCTCTATTCCTATGCCACCAGCGGCAGCAGCGACCGATCGCTCGGGCTGTTCGCCAGCGGCACCACCGTTCCCGCGGCCGGACTGGCGCTGGTCAACACCGGCACCGCCATCGTCAACAGCGTCAACATCTCCTTCACAGGCGAGCAATGGCGCTCGCCCAACACCGGCGGCGTGGTGAACACCACCAGCTTCGCCTACGGCTTCTCCTCGAACACGGCCATCACCGACGCCAACTTCCTGTCGTCGAGCGCCATGGTGTCGAACCCGGCCGGCGACCTGATCAGCGGCGCGGCCACCACCAGTGCCGTGTTCGGCGCACCCGCAGAGGTTTCGAACAAGGCCTTCACCATCAGCAATGTGCTGTGGAAACCGGGCGACACGCTGTACATCCGATGGCGCGACACCGACAACACCGGCGCCGATGCGGGTCTGGCCATCGATGACCTGACCGTGGTGGGCTCGTCCGATGGCGATGCCGACGGCGACGGTTTCGCCGATCCCGTGGACAACTGCCCCGAGGCCTACAACCCCACGCAGATCGACTGCGACGGCGACGGCGTGGGCGATGCGTGCGCGTTCCTGCAGGGCGCCACCGACCTGAACAGCAACGGCGTGCCAGATCCGTGCGACTACGCCGGCGGCGACATCGACCTGAGCGGCAACGTGGACAGCGGCGACGTGGCGCTGGCGCTGCTCGACTTCGGTCCGTGCGCGGGGTGTGCCAGCGACATCGATGGCAGCGGCGACACCGATGCCGGCGACATCGCCCTGATCCTGCTGAGTTACGGTGAGGTGCCCTACAGCAGCCCCTACCGCTTCCGTTTCACCGTGCCCGTGGACAGCTTGATCCCCGACATGGCGGGCTCGCGTGGCGTGGTGAGCAACTGGGCCAACGTCAGTTTCAGCAACTGGTACTCCACCAGCACCCGGAACACCTACGGCAGCTGGGGCCCGCGCTGCAAGGGCATGAGCGTGCCCACCACCGACATCCTGGCGTGGCCCCTCGACCTTCGCCGGCAGCGTCTGTTCGCCTTCGCGCAGCGCTACATCGGCTTGCGCTACCAGCATCACCATCTGCCCGAATGGGATCCGCCGGCCGACTGGCCGTGGGATCCGGCGTGCACCCCGGCGATCACGCCGGGCGCCGACTGCAGCAACTTCACCGGATGGATCTACAACTGGTGCTACGGCATCCAAGTCGACACCGACATCGACGTGCAGGCGGTCGAGACCTCGATTCCCCTCACCGGCGGCGGCACCGTCACCGTGGAGCGCATCAGCAAACCATCGGGCGGCTTCAACGCGCTCGTGGCTGCGCTGCAGCCGGGTGACCTCTGCTTCGTGTACTCGTCCAGCTCCAGCAGCACGATCGTGCACGTGTACATGTGGCTGGGCACGGTGGGCACAGGCCCGTCCGCGCAGCCGTTGGTGCTGGATGCAACCAGCTCCGAACCGAACAACTTCTACGGGGCGCGCATTCCCTGTGGCGTGCAGATCCGGCCGTTCACCTCGGACAGCTGGTACTACACGCGCTTCTCGCACGCGCACCGCCTGCTGAAGTGATCGTCGATCAGGGCGCGCGCAGCCGCTGCACGAACAGCGGCAGCGGCTCGCCATAGGCCATCTTCCAGCGCGGCAACTCCAGCGCAGGCG
>CAIPQY010000286.1 GCA_903867275.1 uncultured bacterium
AGCATGGCGTTCTTCTTGTTGGTCTGCGCAAAGCGCACGGCCATGGCCATGGTGAGGCTGCTCAGGATCAGCACGCAGGTGTTCACGCCACCCATGAGCGTGTTCAGGTAGTGGCTGGCGTAGCTGAACACCTCGGGGAATCGCGTGCGCAGCACCGCGTACGCCACGAACAGGCCGCCGAAGAACAGCACTTCGGTGGCAAGGAACAGCCACATGCCCAGCTTGGCGCTGTCGAACTGGTGCGCGGGCGTCTCGAAGTGGTGCTGCAGGAACGGATACTTGGCGTGGTCGCCGTGGCCGTGGTGGCCATGGTCGTCGTGCGCCGAGCCGTGCGTGTTTGGAATGGTGCTCAAGGGCGTTCTCCGTTTGGTCGCGTTCAGTGCAGCGGGTGCTTGGCGGCCTCGGCGGCCAGCGCGGGGTCGATCTCGTAGCCCTGCGTCGCCTCGTCCCACCTCAGGGCGCGGAAGTCGTAGCAGTCGCCCACCGAGGGCTGCGTCGCGAAGTTGTCATGCGGCGGCGGGCTGGCGCACTGCCACTCCAGGCTGCCACCACCCCATGGGTTGGCGGCGGCCTTCTTGCCGCTGAACAGGCTGGTGATCAGGCAGTACGCCGTCAGCAGGAAGCCGCTCGCCATGATGTACGAGCCGATCGTGCTGATCACGTGATACACCTGGAACTCGGGCTGATAGTCGTAGTAGCGACGCGGCATGCCCTGCGAACCCAGGAAGAACTGGGTGAAGAAGGTCACGTTGAAGCCGATGAAGATGATGATGCAGGCGGCCGTGCCGGTGCGCTCGCTGTACATCTTGCCGGTCATCTTGGGCCACCAGTGGTGCAGGCCGCCGATCATGCCGATCAGCGCCGATCCCATCATCACGTAGTGGAAGTGCGCCACCACGAAGTAGGTGTCGTGCAGGTGCACGTCGGTGTTCAGGGTGGCCAGGTGGATGCCCGTCAGACCGCCGATGGTGAACAGCACCAGGAAGCTGAGCGCGTACATCATGGGCGTGGTCAGCGAGATGTTGCCCTTGTACAGCGTGGTGAGCCAGTTGAACACCTTCACCGCGCTGGGGATGGCCACGCTGAAGCTGATCAGGCTGAACAGCGTGTTCAGCAGCGGGCTCTGGCCGCTGGCGAACATGTGGTGGCCCCACACCAGGAAGCTGAAGATGGCGATCGCGATCGAGCTGAGCGCGATGAACTTGTAGCCGAAGATGTGCCGGTGCGCGTGCACGCTGATGAGCTCGCTGATGATGCCCATGGCCGGCAGGATCATGATGTACACCGCGGGGTGGCTGTAGAACCAGAAGAAGTGCTGGAACAGCACCGGATCGCCGCCCATGCTCGGGTCGAAGATGCCGATGTTGATCGTGCGCTCCACCACCAGCAGCATCAGCGTGATGGCCAGCACCGGCGTGGCCAGCACCTGGATCAGCGCGGTGCTGTACAGCGCCCACAGGAACAGCGGCATGCGGAACCAGGTCATGCCCGGCGGACGCAGCTTGTGCACCGTCACCACGAAGTTCATGCCGGTGAAGATGCTGCTGAAGCCCAGGATGAACACGCCGAAGAGCACCGGGATCACGCCACCGGCGGTGGTGGTGGTGGAGTACGGGGTGTAGAAGGTCCAGCCGGTGTCGAAACCACCCATGGCCAGGCTGACCAGCGTGAACGCCGCGCCGAACAGCCACAGGTAGAAGCTGCCCAGGTTCAGCCGCGGGAACGCCACGTCCTTCGCGCCCAGCATGATCGGCAGCACGAAGTTGCCCAGCGCCGCGGGGATGCTGGGAATGATCACCAGGAACACCATGATGGCGCCGTGCAGCGTGAACAACTGGTTGTACACGTCGGCGGTCACGCCGGGGATGGTCATGCCCGGAGTGAGCAGCTCGGTTCGCACCAGCAGCGCGAACACGCCGCCCACGAAGAAGCTGCACAGCACCGCCACCATGTACATCACGCCGATGCGCTTGTGGTCGAGCGTCAGCGCCCAGCTCAGGAAGCCGCGCGTGTGCGTGAGGTAGTTGTCTGGCCGGCTGGCCAGGTCGATGGGTCGAGATGCGTCGATGGTGGTCATGGCGTTGTTCTCGCTTTGCTCACTTCATGCTGACCTTGGGGGCCACGGGCGCCTCCTTGAGGTACTTGCCGGTCTTGGGATCGAAATCGTCCATGTGCTGCATCATGCCGATCACGGCATCGATGGCCTTGTCATTCAGCTGGCCCTTGAAGCTGGGCATGGCATTGCCGTAACCCGACACGAGCTCGCTGCCCGGGTTCAGGATGCTGTTGCGCAGGTAATCCTCGGGGGTGGCGTACTTCTTGCCCGGGCCGATCAGGCTGGCGTAGCTGCTGCCGTCCGCGAACTTCTGGTCGCTGCCCTCGCCGCCGTGCGTGCGTGCCCAGATGCCCTTCCAGCTGGGGCCGATGCCCTTCGTGCCATCAAGCGCGTGGCACTGCTGGCAACGCGCGTAGATCTTGGGACCCGCGCGGAAGAACAGTTCCTCCTCGGGAATCTTGTCCAGCCACTGCCCCTGCTCGGTCAGCCACTTGTCGAAGTCGGCCTCGGGCAACACGTACACCTTGCGGTTCATGTTGCTGTGGCCCGTGCCGCAGTACTCGGTGCAGAACAGGTGATGCCCCTGCCCCGAGGGCGTGGGCTCGTCGGCCTGGAACCACAGGTAGCTGTAGCGACCCGGCACCAGATCCTTCTTCACGCGGAAGTCGGGGATGAAGCAGCTGTGCAGCACGTCGCTGGCGCGCATGGTCAGCTGCACGGGGCGGCCGGCCGGCACGTACAGATCGTCGCTGGTCGCGCCGGTCGGGTACTTGAAGTTCCACGCCCACTTCTGCGCCGTCACCTGCACCACGTAGGCGTTCTTCGGCGGCGTGCTCATGTTCAGGTAGTCGCGGAAGCCCACATAGAAGATGCCGATCACGATCAGCAGCGGCACGGCACCCCAGGTGGTTTCCAG
>CAIPQY010000287.1 GCA_903867275.1 uncultured bacterium
CCCTGCGCCTCCTCGATGGTGATCACCTGACCATCGCGCCGCGCCACCACGCGCTGACCGCCCTTGGGCGCGGGGTTCATCAACCAGTAGAAGCGCGGTTCGGTCACGTCGTCCTGCAGCCACACGATGCGCGCAGGGCGCGTGTTGCGCGTGTGCGTGGCCATCCACGGCACGGCCACGGCGTCCTTGCGCTCCATCCAGTGACCGTTCTCTGGATAGATGGTGACCTGATGCGGATAGCCGCCTGGGTCCTTGGCGGCCAGGTCGTCCAGCGTGATCTTCCACTGCGCGGCGATCTCGTTGCGCTTGAAGGCCGCGTCCTTGCCGCCCATATAGATGGAGAAGGGAAGATTGCGCAGACCGTCGGGTCGCGTCTCGTTGGGATGCCCCGCCATCATGCTGGCCGCGGCGAAGCGGTCGGCCATGCGCGGCGCCAGCTGGAACACGCCGTCGCCGCCCGCGCTGTAGCCCATCAGATACACACGATCGGGATTCACGCCCTCCACCAGCACCATGTCGCGGATCAGGCGCGTGAGCAGCGCGTCCATGTGGCCCTGATGCCACAGATCCCATGTGTCGGTGGGTGCGCGCGGTGCCACGTACACGCCCTCCTCGGGCTTGTACAGCTTCTTCTGGTTGTCCCACTGCTTGTCGTTCACGTCGGGCGGTGCGCCGCCGCCGCCGTGCATGCTGATGTACAGGCTGCGACCGTTCGCGGGCTTGTCGCCATACACCGCGTACCAGAAGGGCATGCGTGCACCAGCGGCCTCGATCACCTTCTTGTCGATGTCTTCCTGCGCGATCTTGCGCGTGTCCGATGCATACGAGGCGATGAACTGCTCGCGCGCCTTCTCTGCGTCGGCCTTCGACAGCGGCGCGGTGGCGTCGGCCGATGCGGGCTTGCTGTGCGTGTAACGCTCGGTCACATCCACCGCGCGCGCACCGGGGCGCGACGGATCGAACACCATCGGAAAGGTGATGGGCGAATCGTTCCAGGTGACGGCATAGATGGCGTGCTCGGGCTTGCCGCTGCGCTGACCCGCCGCCGCGCCCACGAACCAGCCTTCATCCAGTCGATCGCCGGTTGGTTCGGCCGCGCCAGTGAAGCGCCAGTTGGAACCGTCCCACACTTCCACCCATGAGTGATTGCCATCGCGCTCGATCCACTTGGGCACGCCCACGAATCGCGCGGGAATCCCTACGGCGCGGCACGCATCCACAAGCATGATGGCCAGACCGGTGCATGATGCCAGGCCCGACTTCATCGATTCGCTCGGCGATTGATCGGCGCGTTCGCGCTCGGTGGAGTACTTCACGCCCGTGGCTGGGAACAGCTGCTGGTTCACGCGAATCGCGGCCTGCCCCGGGTTCTGCACACCCTGCACCATCGGCAGGCACTTGTCGCGCAGCATGGGCATCCAGTTTTCGCGCTGCTCGCTCACCGACGCGTAGGGCAGGATGGCGTCGCGGAACATCGCATCGCTCACCGTGGCGTTCCATGGCGCGCTCTTCCAAGCCTTGTATGCGGTATCCACATGCTGCAGCAGAAAGTCAGCCTTCAGCGTGTCGCGATCCTGCGCGGGCATGTGCGCCACCAGCCATTCCATGGAAGCGCGCTGCTCGGCAGGCACCTGCGCCAACGCCTTGTCGATCTCGGGGCTTGCGGCACGCGCGAGACCGGTGATCAGCAGGAAGGCGGCGAAGGCCACAAACGCGCGGGAAACGGGCTTCATTCGGTCAGTGTAAGGGGTCCGCGTTGCGATGCCATTCGCACCTTCGGAACACTTTTGGCGAGGTGGGATTCACACGTGCGCAGGTCGGCCCGTACTTGAAGTGACGGCGGCGACGAGCGATTGGTCTCCCGTCAGGTGGGCGCACTGGTACGGGAACACCATTGCTGTCGCCCCGCCACCTCACGGCCCTGTCTGCCTCGTACCCGGCAGGCAGGGCCCTGCCATTTTTCAGTCCGTGTCGTCGTCGGTGTCCGCAGCATCGGGCTGCCACACGCGAATCCAGTCCACTTCGAAGCGGGCCGGGAACGGCGTGTTGGTGGGTCGCCGCCACTGGTGCCACCGATGGCCAGGTTCACGATGAATGCCTGCGGCTCCTGCAACGGGTTGGCGTGGTCGGGTGTGGCGTTGATGGTGTTGGCCAGATCCACCGTGTTCAGCAGTCGCCCGTCCACGCGGAACTCCATCTTGGATTCATCCCAGTCGAACTGCCACACATGGAACGCCTTGCTCCAGGCTTCCACGCTGTCGTAGCCACTGTCG
This sequence comes from uncultured bacterium, assembly GCA_903867275.1. Lineage (GTDB taxonomy): Bacteria > Planctomycetota > Phycisphaerae > Phycisphaerales > SM1A02 > SYAC01. The sequence continues at coordinate 2,274 of CAIPQY010000287.1, forward strand.
CGTGCAAGCTTGTCGAGCGGCGTGCGCGAATCCTTCCACTGCGCCTTGCCCGGCTTGTCGCTGGCCCATGCGGCGTTGGCAAGCAGCAGGCCCTTGAAGTTCTCCATGATGTCGATCTCGCCACACCCCGGCCACGGTCGCGCGCTGCCCACGCTCCAGAACGCGGGCCACAGGCCGTCGCCCACCTGGATGCGGCCGCGCATCTTCACGCGACCGTAGGTGAACGCGAAGGTGCCCTTGGTGGTCAGGCTTGCGCTGGCGTAGTCAGCGGCTTCGCGATTGGTGCGCCAGTCGGTGCTGCCGGCCACGAAGTTGGGATTTGGCACGCGCTCGTGCGTGGCCTCGATGATCAGCAGGCCACCCTCGCATCGCGCGTTCTGTGGGCGATACCACTGCAGCTCCTGATTGCGCACGAAGCCTTCCTCGTATCGCCACTTCGTCGCATCGGGCACGCCGTCGGTGTTGAAGCCGTCCTCGAAGATCAGATGCATGCCCTCTTCGGGGTCGACTGGTTTGTTCTTGGTGCTCTTGCTGCTGGCGGCGGCCGTCTTGGCAAGCACCGGCTTGCGACCATTCAACATCGGATTCAGTGGCGGAAACTCCATCTCCTTTGCACCGATCGCCTCCAGGATGGGCTCCAGCATTGCCTGGTCGTTGAACTTGCCCTTCTCGCTGTTCAGTGGGGCGAAGCGAACCACCACCAGATCGTGCTCGGGCACCACATACAGGCGTTGCTTGCCCAAGCCCGCGGCAACGAACACCTGCGGCGCCTTGGCCGGATCGCCAGCAAGCCACCATGTGAGTCCATACTGCGGGTTGGCCGGGCTGCGCTCGAAGCACTGC
>CAIPQY010000288.1 GCA_903867275.1 uncultured bacterium
TCGCTCTGCTTGCGAAGGATGATGTCGGCGATCTGCATCAGGTGTTCCACCTCAGCACGATGCAGCTGGCGTCGTCGTGCGGCTTGCCGAGGTCCTCCACCAGTTCGCGTGCCAGCTGCGTGGCCGGCTTGAACGCGTTGCGCGCGGCGAACATGCCGCCGGCGAGCTCGGAGAGTCCGTCTGTCCACAGCATGATCAGGTCGCCGCGCGCCAGGTCGCCGGTCTGCTCGAGAAGGGTCGGAAGGCGCTGGCCCAGCACACCGTCCTTCGACACCGGTCGCCAGCTGGCACCCACGCGCCGCGCCGCGCCCGTGTTGCCCACGCCCGCGTAGCGGAACATGCGGCGTTGCGGGTCGATGAACAGCGCGCCCACGGCGGCGCCGATCGTGCCCTTCAGATGCGCATGCAGTTCGGTGAGCAGTCGCTTCACGTCGCCGGTGGCGTGCTGCATCACGAATTCGGAGACGCCGCGCGCGATCTCGTTGGCGTTGATGCCGTGCCCGGTGGCATCGGTGATCACCAGCAGCAGGCCATCGTCGGTCTGCACGGCCAGCGTCATGTCGCCCGACACCACGTAGCCCGACATCGGTCGCACATGCATGCCGATGTCCCACTGCGCGGTGGAGGGCTCGGCGGGGCGCGCGCCGCCGGGTGTGGCGGCGGTGATCCGCGTCGCCGGCGGCGCGGCGACGCGACGACCCATGATGCGCTTGCGCACGTGCACATGCGTGCCCGCCCCAGGCGACGAATTGATCGAGAAGGCGTCCGACATGCGCCGCACGCCCGGCAGCCCCAGGCCAAGCGTGTTGCCGGTGGAGAAGTGATCGCGCATGGCGCGGTCCACATCGGCGATGCCGGGACCGCCGTCATCGGCCCACACCTCGATGTCCACGCCATCGTTGGCCTGCACGCGGTTCACCCGCACGGTGCCGCGCCCGGCGTACTTCACGATGTTCGAGGCCAGTTCCGAGATGATGGTCGCCACCAGCGCATGGTCCACCTCGGTTGCGCCCGAAAGCAATCCCGCCTCGCGAACGCGCCGGATGCCCACGGTCACGTCCACCGCATCCTTCACCGGAAAGGTGAGCGTGTTGGAAGGTGCCTCAACCATGCGGCTCCACGTTCGGGTGCTGCTCCAGCGCATGCAGCGCTTCATCGAGCCCCAGGAAGGCTCGCACGCCACGCACATTGGCATCCGCCTCCAGCAGGTGCACGATGATGCCGGGCTTCAGGCCCACGAAGATCACCGTGGCGCCCAGCATCTCGGCCATGCGCGCGATCTTGCGCAGTTCCTCGAACTCCACGCTGTCCATGAACGGCACCGCCGACAGCTCGAAGATGGCCGACTGCGCACCATCGCGCTGGATGCCCTCGAGCGCCACGCGACGAACCTCGTCCAGCATGTCGCCGGACAGGTCCTGACTCACCGTCACCACAAGGCAGCCGCGAACGCGGGTGCCGGTGACGCTGGTTGTGCCTGGAACGCTCATGGCTCGCGGGGGTATGGTTGGCTCAGCCCGTCGCGATCAGCTTGCGATCCACGCCCAGGGCCCGCAGCGCCAGCTCGAAGCTGTCGCGCAGCGTGGCGGTGGTGCGCACCTCGCCGATGTTCACGCCCAGTTCCACCAGGGTGCGGGCGATCGCCGGCGACAGGCCCGACAGGATCGTCTCGCAGCCCATCAGCTGCGTGGCCTTGGTGATCTTCAGCAGCTGGTTGGCCACGGCGGTGTCCATCGAGCTCACGCCGCTGATGTCCATCACGAACACCTTGGCACGGGTCTCGGCGATCTTGGACAGCGTCTTGTTCATCACGTCCTGCGTGCGCTGCGAATCCAGGATGCCCAGCAGCGGCAGCAGCAGGATGCCTTCCCAGATCGGGGTGACCGGGGTGGACATCTCCATCAGGGCCTTGGCGCCGGCGGAGAGCTTCTCGCGGTTGATGCGCGCGATCTCCTCGATCACCACGTAGGCGTCCAGGTACATCAGCTTGGTCACGGACGAGATGGTGTCGTCCAGGTCCTTCACCTCGCCCTTGGCCTTGCGAAGGCGGTCGGCCATCAGGTTGGTGCTCACGGCCATGCCAGCGAAGTAGATGTCGTTGGGCAGGTCGATGTGCGCGTGGACCGCACCCACGTGCTTGCGAGCGTCGAACCACGCCTGGTTCAGGTCGGCTTCCAGGAAGGTGTTCCAGTTGACGCGCTGGAGCTGCTTCACGCGCTCCAGTCGGCTGGGATTGCTCGCGAAGAAGGTCTGGTATTCGCGGTGCTGGGCCATCCATGTGTAGAAGTCGGCGATGAACGCATCCATCTCGCGCTTCAGCACGGGCGCGGCACCGCGGATGCGCTTGATGTCCGCGTCGCGGATGTCGAACTTGGCGAGGATCTCGTTGATGGTGGCCTGAGGCATGGATTGAACTCCGAGGTTCTTGTGCTGCAACACGAACGAATCGGCGAGTGTAACCAGTACCCATAACCCACCCAATCAGGGACGGGGGTCGTTATGGGCCGCGCCCGTGAACCTGTGGTGGTATCACTCTGCGCGAGGCCCGTTCATGCACCAGCCACCCAAGCCTTCCGCCAAGGGCATCACCTCCACGCCGCAGCGCAACAACGATCTTGCGCGCGTGGCGGAACTGGCACGCACCGGCAAGCTGCACGAGGCGGTTGCCATCACCGAGCGGTATCTGCGGCCCGGCACCAGCGATCCCGACTTCCTGCGCTATCGCGCGGTGCTTGAGAAGCACCTGGGCAACATGTCCGCCGCGCTGCGCTGGGCCGCCGCCGCCGAGGCGGTGTTCAGTCATCCCGACACGCTGCTCATTCTGGCGCGCGCCGACATGCGCGCGGGCAACACCGATCAGGCTCTCGAACGCTGCCGCCGCATCCTGCACATGTCGCCGGGCAACGCACAGGCGCGATTGTTGCTGGCCGAAACATTCGAGTCGGCCGTGCGCGTGGACGAGGCCGCCGCCGCGCTGGAAGATCTTCGCACCAATCCGCAGGGCGTGGACGCCTCCATCGCCGAACGCGCCGAGCATGTGCGCGCCAGCGTGCTGGTGCATCGTGGTCAGCACGCCCAGGCGATCGAGCTGCTCGATCGAACCGTGCTCGCTTCAAGCACCAACGAGCCGCTGCTTCGCCGCGCGTGGTATCTGCGTGCCAAGGCCTGCGACCGCATGCAGCGCTACGGCGACGCTTTCGCGTCCGCCACGCGTGCCAACGCCATCCGTCCGGCGCCTTACGACCCGGCGCACTACGAACAGGCCGTGAGCGATCTCATGGGCGTGTGGACCCGCGACGCCATGCGCCGGTTTCCAACCAGCGACTCCACCAGCGAAATGCCGGTGTTCATCGCCGGCATGCCGCGCAGCGGCACCAGCCTGATCGACCAGATCGTGGACGCGCACGCGCAAGCGGGGGGCGTGGGTGAAACCAAGGGCATCGAGGCCTTCGCCATGCAGCTGGAGCAGGCATGGAACCCGGACCTGCCGCCACCCGACTGCTTCGGCGCCATGCGCGATCGCGCCTTCAAGAACGCCGCGCAGGGGTACCAGGGCATGTGCGGCAAGCTTGCGCCGGGCGCGGTGCGCGTGGTGAACAAGGCGCTGAGCAACAACCGCATGATCGGCGTGATCGCGCGCCTGTTCCCGCGCTCGCGCATCATCCACGCGCTGCGCGACCCGCGCGATGTGGCGGTGAGCTGCTTCATGGGCGGCTTCAACAACGCCACCTATCCTTGGACCACGCGCATCGACTGGATCGCGGCGGCGTGGGCGCAGAGCGAGCGGCTGATGCAGCACTGGAAGCGCGAGACCGACCTGCCCATCCTGGATGTGCGCTACGAGGATGTGGTCACGAACCCTGACACCGAGTTCCCGCGCTTCATCCAGTTTCTGGGCCTGCCGTGGGACGAGGGCTGCAAGCGCTTCCACGAATCACGGCGCACGGTGCGCACGCTCAGCTACGACCAGGTGAACCGCCCGCTGTACGCCACCAGCGTGAACCGCTGGCA
>CAIPQY010000289.1 GCA_903867275.1 uncultured bacterium
CTGGTCACCGTGGCCTCGGCGCGCATCATCAGCACCGCCACCGGCTTGCCCACGATGTTGCTCGCGCCCACCACCACGCAGTGCGCGCCGCGCAGCGTCACGCCGCTGGCTTCCACCAGCTCCACCACCGCGCGCGCCGTGCACGGCACCAGACTGCGACGGCCGTACACCACGTTGCCGATGTTGGCGGGATTCACGCCCTCCACGTCCTTGTCGGGCGCGATGAGGCTCTGCACGCGCTCCACATCCACGCCCGTCGGCAGCGGCAGATGCACCATGATCGCGCGCACCGATTCATCCTCGTTCAGCAGCAGCACGCGGCCCGCAACTTCCTCGAAACCGCTGCCCTCGGGCAGGCGATGCAGGCAATACTCGATGCCCACTTCGCCGCAGGTTCGCGCCTGATTCTGCGCGTACAGCTCGGCCGCGGAGTCGTTGCCCACCAGCACCGCATCGAGCCGCGCAGGCCGACCCGCCTTGGCGATGCGCTCGCGCACCTGGTTTCGAACCGCCGCTGAAAGGGCCTTGCCGTCGAGGATCTTGGCGCTCATCGCGCGGAGCATACGGCCCGGTAGCATCCGTGCTTCTTCAAGGAGAAAACCATGCTCACCGCCGCCCTGATCGCCCTCTCGCTCGCCGCCGACCCCGCCGCCCTCGACATCGGATCGAAGGCGCCGCCGATGGCGCAGGAAACCTGGATCAAGGGCGACGCCGTGAACGGCTTCGAGCCCGGCAAGATCTACGTGGTGGAATTCTGGGCCACCTGGTGCGGCCCGTGCATCAAGAGCATTCCGCATCTCAGCGAAATGCAGAAGGCGCATCCCGACGTGACGGTGATGGGCATCGCCGCCAGCGAGCGCAAGAAGAAGGATCAGCCCGACACGCGTCTGGATGGCCTGAAGACCTTCGTGGAGAAGAAGGGCGACGACATGGCCTACCGCGTGGCCTTCGACGAGGACCGCAGCATGGGCAAGGCGTGGATGGACGCCGCGGGCCAGAACGGCATCCCCTGCGCGTTCATCGTGGGCAAGGACGGCATGATCGAATGGATCGGCCACCCCATGGGCATGGACGAGCCGCTGGCCGCCGTGCTGGCCGGCAAGTGGGATCGCAACAAGGCGAAGAGCGAAGCCGAGTCTGAGAAGGCGATGGAAGCCTTCATGGAGAAGGAACTGCCCAAGCTGGCGAAGGCCGCCGAGGCGAGCGGCGACTGGAAGCCGGTCACCACGCGCATCGACGAGATGGCCGCCAAGTCGAGCGATCCCACTCAGCTGCGCATGCTGAAGTTCCAGGTGCTGTCGCAGGCCGATCAGAGCGCCGAAGCCATCGCCACCGCGAAGCAGCTGCTCGACGCCAAGATCGGCGCCGAGGGCTTCAACATGATCGCCTGGACCATCGCCACCGAGATGAGCGACAAGGGTCGCGACCTGAACGTGGCGCTGGCCGCGGCCAACAAGGCCGTGGAAGCCTCCAAGGGCGAGGATCCGATGGTGCTCGATACCCAGGCCCGCGTGTACTGGGAGATGGGCAACGGCGCCAAGGCCGCCGAGATCGAGACCAAGGCCGTTGCGCTGGCGGAGAAGTCCGGCGTGTCAGGCGAAGTGTTGAGCGACATGCAGTCGTCGCTGAAGCAGTACAAGGGCGGCTCGAAGAAGTGACGCGCAGCGCGAGGCGCGCTCAGCTCACCGCCACTTCACACTGCTCCGCGGCACTTCGGTAGATCGCGTCGATCGCCGCCTGCACCGCGCGTCCCTGCGTGGCCGTGGCCACGGGCTCGCCACCCTGCTCAAGCAGTTGCTTGAACGCGCGCGACTGCGCGTCCCAGCCCTGCTGCATCGGATCATCGGCCACGAAGTGCGGCGACAGGTCGGCCGGCACGCCGATCGACTCGGTTGCCAGCGTCAGCTTGCGATCCTGCAGGCCGAACTGGCAGCCACCCGCCTCGCCGAAGATCGCCAGCCCGTCAGGCAGCGCGTTGTCGGGCACATTCATCGCCCATGTGGCGTTCAACTCGATGGTGGCGCCGCCTTCGCAGCGCAGCAGCGCGGTGACATGGTCCTCCACATCGCAGGTTCCCTTGAAATCCGGCGGCCCCGCCCACATGTTTGTGTGCGCGTAGTGCTCCATGCGCTTGCCGAAGGTCGAATAGATCGCGCCACTGGCGCGCAGCACCTTGGGATGGCCCATCAGGTGCAACGCGGCGTCGAGCAGATGCACGCCAAGGTCGATCAACGGACCACCACCCGAACGCGCCTTGGTGGTGAACCACCCACCCAGGCCCGGCACGCCGCGACGGCGATACATGCTGGCCTTCACGTGATAGATGCGGCCCATGCGGCCGTCGCGCTCCAGTCGATGCGCCATCTCCACCGCCGGCATGCGACGGCACACGAATCCCATCTGCACCACGCGGCCCGCACTCTTTGATGCAGCGATGATGCGATCGCACGCGGCCACGCTGGTGGCCATCGGCTTCTCCAGCAGCACATGCTTGCCCGCCTGCAGCGACTGCACGGCGAGCGGCTCGTGCAGATCGTTGGGCACGGCCACCACCACGCCATCGATGTCGGTGCGCGCCAGCAGTCGTTCGATGCTGGGCTCCACCTGCACGCCCGGCTGCTCGGCCCGAAACGCCTCCACCGCCGTCGGCTTGGGATCCCACGCGGCCACAACGGGAAGCCCCACGCGCGCCGCATGACGGGCGTGCACGCGTCCGATCGAGCCGGTGCCGATGATGCCGATGCGCTTCATGGCAGGAAGGTAGCGAACAACCATGCGGCACCGCGAACGCCGCTCGAGTCGCCATGCTGGGCCAGACGGATGGGCGTGCGGAAGCCGTCGCTGAAGCAGCACGGCGCGATCGCGGCCGGCAAGCGATCGACCAGCCCGGGCACCAGACTTGCGCCACCGCCAAGCACGATCGCATCAGGGTCGATCACGTTGCACACCACCGCCAGCGAGCGCCCAAGCCGATCGATCCAGCGGTCGATCGCTGCGATGGCGAGCGCATCGCCCGCTGCCGCCTTTGCCGCGATTTCATGCAGCGGCGTGCGAGCCGCACCACCCGCGCGCACGAAGTCCGCTTCCACGCCCGGGCCGCTCAGAAACACCTCCAGGCATGCGCCTCGACCGCACCAGCAGCCGGGCACGGCGCGCTCGTCGGCGTTGGCGCTCGGCAGCGGCATGTGCCCCCACTCTCCGGCGATGCCGTTGGCACCTTCAAGCGGCACACGATCCACCACCACGCCGCCACCGCAGCCCGTTCCAAGGATCACGCCGAACACGGTTCGCGCGCCGGCACCAGCGCCATCCACCGCCTCGCTCAGCGCGAAGCAGTTGGCATCGTTGCTGCCGCGCACCGGCATCGCGAGCGTGCGCTGCATGTCCGCGATCAGCGGCTTGCCGTTCAGGCAGGTGCTGTTGGCGTTGCGGTGCAGTCCGTCGAAGGGACTGCACGAACCTGGGTAGCCCACGCCCACACCGGGCGCATCGGGGGCATGCCCGCGCGCCGCCTGCACAAGGCCGCGAATCGCCTGCAGCGTGCCCTCATAGTCGCCCTGCGGCGTGGCAACGCGTTGCCGCCATGCGACGGCGCCGTCGGTTCCAAGCACCGCTGCCTCGATCTTGGTGCCACCCAGATCGACGCCGATCAGGCGCGAAGCCAGCCTCATGCGCGCCGACCCTGCACCGCCTTGATGAAATCGCACGCGATCAGCGCGGCCAGCTTGCCAGCGCCGCTTGCGTCGCCCTCGCCAGGAATGCCCTCGCAGATGTGCAGCGCGCGCGCATCCATGCCAGCCGCCAGCGCGCAGACACAGCGCCGCGTTTCATCGGCGGAAAGGCCGCTCGGCGATGCGGCACTGGCCGACATGCCGGCCACCACATCCAGATCCACTTCAAGCGAGCACGGACGCTGGCCCACGAACGCGAGCGCCTTCTCGCACGCCTCGCGCACGGTGCGCTCGCCACGCAACACCGCATCGAGCGTGGTGGCATGCAGGCGATCCGCGCCCGCGATGCGCGTGGCCATGTGCTCGTTCAGATAGCTCTCGTGCAGGCCGATCATCGCGTACGCATCCAGGTGTCCCGCCTCGATCGCCTTCGAGAATGGATTGCCGCTGTGACGACCCGCATCAGCACGCAGGTCGGCGTGCGCATCCAGGTTCACGCACGCAAGCGGCGCACCCAACGCGTTGTGCAGTCCAGCCAGCAGTCCGAAGGCGTTCTCGTGCCCGCCACCGAACAGGATCACCCGGCGCCCTTCGCGCGCGATCTCCGCAACCACTGCGCTCACGCGCGCATCCACCTCGGCGGTGAGGGCGTGCAGACGCGTCAGATCCGCGGGCCGCGACGCATCCAGACCGATCGCCTGCTGCATCAAGTCCTGCACCGCCACCTCGCCGGCCACCACGATGCTCGCGCCGCGCAGGAACGCGTTGTCCTGCATCGCCAGCAGACGGCGCAGGGCGGCCTGCGCAAGGTGGGCCGCACCAGGCCGTCCGCCATTGCCGCGCACCCCGATGTCCTCGGGAACCAGCACCACCACGAATCCGGCCTCCGGGAGGGCGCGAAGCCCCTCGGCGAGTCCGGTACCCACCGGCATCGTCCGTACGGTCTCCCCCAGCTTCCGCTCGCTCGCGCGAACAGGCGTCATCGCCGAAATCGCCTCCGCAGTGATCGGTCGCAGGAAGGAAGCCATGGTCCGGACATGCTATCGGTGAACACCCCCCGCCCTGCGTATCCTTTCCATCCCATGCGTGAGCCAGACATCAACAGCCCCGAGTGCCGCAAGGCCATGGACCACGTCCGTTCGCTGCTCTCCTTCATCGGCGAGGACCCGAACCGCGAAGGCCTGCTCGACACCCCCAAGCGCGTGGTGAAGGCCATGCACGAGCACTTCCGTGGCTACAACATGGATCCCGCCGAGGCGCTCGCCCGCACCTTCAGCGAGGTCGAGGGCTACGACCAGATGGTGCTGCTCACCGACCTCGACATCCAGAGCCACTGCGAACACCACATGGTGCCATTCGTGGGCAAGGCGCATGTGGCGTACATCCCCGACGGCAAGGTGGTGGGCCTCAGCAAGCTGGCCAAGGTGGTGGAGATCTTCTCCAAGCGCCTGCAGGTGCAGGAGAAGCTCACGGCGCAGATCGCGCAGGCGATCCAGACGCACCTGAACCCGCTCGGCGTGGCCGTGGTGATCGAGTGCCGTCACTTCTGCATGTGCTACCGCGGCGTGCACCAGCCCCGCGCGTGGACCACCACGAGCAAGCTCACCGGCATCTTCCTGAAGAACATGGCCACCCGCGAGGAGTTCCTGCGGCTGATCGCCTCGCGCGGCCGCTCGAACGACTGATCGCGCCACCGAATGGCGACCCAACGCGGCCCCAACGCGGGCCGTGTTTTCCGTACCATCGCGCTCCTCATGCCAGGAACCATGGACGAAATCGTCGCCCTCTGCCGCCGCCGCGGCTTCATCTTCCAGTCGAGCGAGATCTACGGAGGCATCAACGGCTTCTGGGATTACGGACCGCTGGGCACCGAGCTGAAGCGCAACCTGAAGAACGCCTGGTGGAAGGACGTGGTGCAGGGCGAACTCTCCGGTCCCGACGGCAATCCCGTGGACATCGTGGGCCTGGACTGCACCATCATCATGCACCCGAAGGCGTGGGTGGCATCGGGTCACGTGGGCGGCTTCAGCGATCCCATGGTGGACTGCCGCGAGAGCAAGTCGCGCTATCGCGCCGACCACCTGATGGCCCTCGGCGTGCAGGGCGAGGGTAGCGGCCAGCTGTTCGCCTTCGTGTCGGGCGACGACAAGAGTCTGGCGCAGGCGCGCAAGAAGTTGGAGAAGTACCTGAAGCGCTCGCTGACGGACGGCGATCTGGCGGTTCGGCCC
>CAIPQY010000290.1 GCA_903867275.1 uncultured bacterium
GCTGCTTGGCGCGCATGGACCAGCGCTGGCCGCAGCCGCTATGGCGCTGAGCGATCTCAGCGTGATTGGGAACGCGGCGCGGCTGAAGTGGGTCCTGGCGCGGGCGCGGCGGCGGGCGGCGCGTTGAGCGGCGCCGGCGCGGCTGGCGTGTTCTGCTGCGCACGCTGGTAGATCGCGGTGGCCTGCGGCATGAGCTTCTGCAGTCGCTCGATGCGCGTGCCTTCCGAGGGGTGCGTGCTCAGCCATTCCGGCGGGCCGCCGCCGTTGGCCTGCATGCGCTTCCATAGATCGATGGACGTGCGCGGGTCGTAGCCGGCCTGTGCTGCGATCAGCAGGCCCATCTCGTCGGCCTCGATCTCCTGATCGCGGCTGTGCGGCAGGTTCAGACCCACCTCGACGATCGCCTGCGCGCCGCTCTGCGCAGCACCGCTGCCGGTGACGGCACCGACCACGTTCGTGCCCAGATTGAACAGCGCGCCGGTGCTGGCGCGTTCGGTGCCGTGACGCGCGATGGCGTGCGAGGCCTCGTGTCCCATCACCACGGCCAGTTCATCGTCGCTCTTGGCGAAGTCGATCATGCCCGTGTACACGGCGGCGCGTCCACCGGGCACCATCCACGCGTTCACGGTCTTGGGGTCGTCGACCACGGTCCATGTCCAGGTCATGCGGTTGGCCATGTTCGGGCAGCGCTGCTTCGCGGATTGTTCGATGCGCTTGCCGATCTTCTGCACGCGCTGCGCGCGCGGATCGGTCGCGGGCACGATCTTCGCGTTCTTCAGTTCCTCGGTGTACGCCTCCTGGCCCAACTGCGCCTCGTCATCCACCGAGTACACGTTGAACTGGCTGCGACCGGTGCCTTCCACCGTGGTGCAGGCGGCGAGCAGGGGCAGGCACAGCAGCAGTGCGGCGCGGTACATGGGTGTGCAGTATGCCCTGAACGCGGATTGGTTCAGGCGCGCTGTCCGGCACTGCGGTGCGCCGCAAGCAGGATGCCGCCGAAGGGCACCCACCACAGCAGGTCGTTGGTGAGGATGGTGAACCCGAAATGCCAGGGGATGGCGCCGTGCCAGGCCGTCCAGACGAATCCGATGGGGCCGAAGATCTTGCCGAGCAACCCCACCAGCACGATGGGCCAGTGACGCAGCGGATCACGCGCCGCGCACAGGTAGCCAACGCCATACACGCCGATCACCATGCCAAGGCACTGCCAGATGGCGCGCCCGGGTTCCGGCAGCGGCGGCATGTCGGCCAGTCGCAGTGGAAGGTCTGGAAGCACCACCACCACCGCACCCCACAGCAGGTTGTACAGGCCGGCCGCGAACAGCCATCGATGCATCCAGGTCGCGCTGGTGGGGGGATTCATGGTGCGCGTATTCGTCAATAGCCTGGCTCGGATTCGAACCGAGGTCTCTCCGATTATGAGTCAGACGCTCTATCCGCTGAGCTACCAGGCCATCCGCGGGTGCGGCGCGAGAAAGCCTACCGCGAACGGCTAGCATCGCGCGCATGTCACGCATCGACCGCATCTTCGCTCAGCTGCACGCCTCAGGCGCCAAGGCCCTCATGCCCTTCGTGGTGGCGGGCGATCCATCGCTGGATGCACTGGGCCCCACGCTGCAGGCACTTCAGGCTGGCGGCGCGTCGATCGCGGAGATCGGCATTCCGTTCAGTGATCCGATCGCCGACGGTCCCGTGATCGCCGAGGCGATGCATCGGGCGTTGCAGCGGGGCGTCACGCCCGCGGCGGTGATGCAGGTGGTGCGA
>CAIPQY010000291.1 GCA_903867275.1 uncultured bacterium
CATCTGCAGCGAGCCGGTGAACGCGCGGTCGCCGCGCAATTGCACCTGATCGCCTCGCACCAAGTAGTTCTCGATGCGGAGCGTTCCGATGTGGATCTGCTCGGGTCGGAAGGCGGGCTTCAGGCTGAATCCGCCCCCCGAAGGTGACAGGGCGGAAAGGTTGTACACGGGCTCGCCATCGGGTCCGGCGCGCTGGGCGATGCGGAACGAGGCGGAGTCGATGTCGAGGTTCTCAAGGCTCACGCGCCCGATGAGCAGATGCCATGGCTTGAACTGCGAGCGGATGCCATCCACGTGCATGATCTCCGCGGTCTTGCCTGGCCAGCCCGGCGCCTGCACGGACAACTCGCGCATGCTGAGCGAGCCCCAGCCGTCCCAGTGCAGGTCCTTGATCACGCAGGTGGTGCCGGTGGTCGACTCCAGGCCCCAGCGGAACAGCACGCCAAGCAGCGGCGTGGTCCGCAGCACGACCCACAGGGCGCTCAGGACGAGGCCCAGCGCGATGGTGGACTGGATCAGGCGTCGTGGGGAGGGGCGGGCGTGCATGCGGGGCAGTCCGTCGGACGCCGGACCGCATTCTAAGCGTGCGGGGGTGTCGTATGCTCGATGCAGGATGCCGTTGTCGATGATCCATCTTCAGGGCAATGCGGGCCTTGCGGCACTTGCCTCCTCGCCGGAGGGCGCGATCTGGCAGCGCGTGCTGGGTGGCGCCGGTCTGCTGGTGGTGATCGTGGTGCTGCTCACGGTGCCGTTGGTGCTGTTGGTGCGCAACGCGGCGCGTCGAAGACAGCAGGCTCTGCGTGCGCGAGCCGGTGCCGCGCCCATCGATGCCTGGAGCGAATCCGCACGCCGCATGAAGGATGTGGCATGAAGCCGCTCGCGCTCGTGATCGGTGGTTCACGACGCGTGGGCGCCGCCATCGCGATGGAGCTGGCGCGCGGCGGCTTCGACCTGATGGTGACCTGGCGCGGCGATCGCGACGGTGCGCAGGCGATCCAGCGTGAGGCGCGCGCGATCGGCGGTGCATGCGAGTTGATGCAACTGGATCTGTCCGAGGTGGGCCGCCACGGCGTGCAGGGCCAGCTTGGCCTCGATCGGCTGGATGCGCTCGTGCTCAGTGCGGCGGCGTGGGATCCCTCGCCGTGGGGACAGTTGCAGCCCGAGGCGATGGCGGAGCAGATGCGCGTGAACGCCTTCGCGCCGGTGCTGCTGGCGCAGGCGCTGCAGCCATTGCTGTCGGCGTCTTCGCAGCCGGGTGGCGGAAGCGTGGTCGCGATCGGCGATGTGTACGCGGACGGCGCGCCGGTGCGCGGGTTCGGCGCCTACATGCTGTCGAAGGCCGCGTTGCATCAGGCCGTTCGGCAGATGGCTGTGGAGATGGCTCCGCGCGTGCGGGTGAACGCGGTGCTGCCCGGCGTGGTGGCGTGGCCCGAGTCGATCGAGGCGTCGCAGCGCGAGGCGATCCTCGCGCGCGTGCCGCTGGGGCGGGTGGGCGAACCGATCGATGTGGCGCGCGCCGTCCGCTTCCTGTGCGCTGAGGCGCCCTACATCACCGGTGCGGCCATTCCGGTCGACGGCGGTCGTTCACTTCGTTGACTTGTTCGGTGCGTCGCCGATGCGCGTCGCGGTCAGTGCATCGTCGAGCGTGGCTGTGGCCGAAGCCGGTGCGCCGCGTTCGCGCGCCCGTGACAGCCAGTCCATCGCCTGATCGCTCTGGTTCGCGCGTTGCAGGCATTCGGCCGCCTTCAGGCAGGGCTGCCATGAGGCCATGGGTGCACTCGCGAGTCGCTGCCAGGTGGCGGCTGCGAGCGTGTGCAGGCCGGCCGCCGTCTGCGCGTTCGCAAGGCATTCAAGCGTTTCCGCGGAGGCGGTCGGGCGATCGGCTTCGGTCTGGATCACGGCGACGGCCTGCGCCGCGTCACCCTGCGCAA
>CAIPQY010000292.1 GCA_903867275.1 uncultured bacterium
CCGCGCTGTCCAAGCCGCCTGAAAGCAGCACGACGGCGGTACGACCCTTTCCTGCAGGTGGCTTTGGTGCGGAATGCATGGGTGGAATGTCGCCGCGGAGCGACGGGGCGAGTATAAACCTGTGCAACCCATGCGCACCGTGCAAGCATCCATCCGCTGCGTCCGCTGCGGCTACGACCTGCGAGGCGTGCAGGTGCTCGGCCGCTGCCCGGAGTGCGGCGCGGCGGTTGCATCAAGCCTGGCGGTGAGCGTGGATCCGTCGCTTCGAGATCTGGTGGCTCTGCAGCATCCGGCGCTGGTCGCCACGACGCTGATCACGTGCTGCACGGCGCCGCTTGCATGCGTGGCGCTGCAGCTGGGTGGGCCGATGTTGTCCATGTTCGACATGCTCACCAGTCGATCCAGCGCGATCACGCCGCGCATTCGCCTGTGGGCGTGGCTGCTTTCGACGCTGGTGCTGGTCATTGCCCTGATCATGAATCATGTCCTGTGGTTCAGGCGCGACGCCGTTCTTCGCGCCGAGATGGGTCGCTGGCGCTTGTGGATGCTGACGGGTGGCTGGATGTGGACGCTGGCCACCGCCGCCGCGGCGTGGGCGCAGTGGAATCCGCAGTACCTCTCCGATGCCGTGCGCTCGGCCATGCCTTGGGCCGGTACCGCCATCCAGATTCCAGGCATGGCCATGCTGTTGAGCGCGCTCAGCGTGCTGCTGGCCATCACGGGGCGTCGATCGCAGACCTTCCGCGAGGCTGGCGCGGCACGCCAGAGCGCGAAACTGCTCAACCTGAACGCCGCGCTGCTGGTGGTGTTCAGCATCGCCTCGCCCGTGGTGCACAACCGACTGCGATGGGATGTGCTGGGCTTCGTCATCGACGCCGCGGTGCTGGCCTTGGCGGGCCTGCTGCTGTTCGGTTCGGCGTATCTGGTGGCCAACGCCTGGTGGATCGGTCGAGCGCTCGTGCTGCCGCCCATGAAGCTGGAAGACGCGGTTTCCGACGACTGACCCCTGCCGAGTTGGCAGCGATTCGGCTCGGCATCTCGTGGCAGCAACTCGCTCTGCAGTGGCACAGGCGTGCGTTCGAATGATGCGTTCCGATTCAAGTCCATTCAGGTGATGGACTTACACATGCTTCCGCGACAGTTGCCTCGAACGATTCGATCGCCGAAACCCACACTCTGCGTCCGATATGTCTTGATTCATCCGATGGTTTGGCACGCCAATTGATGAGGGCATCGTCTTCACCGAGGCGCACACCGCGCCCACTGGCCCCGACGTTCGATTCATCACGCACAGGAGACGCTCACCATGTCCGTCAAGCAACTCTCGTTCGACACCGAAGCCCGCAAGAGCCTGCTCGCAGGCGTTGAAAAGCTGGCCGCCGCCGTCAAGAGCACGCTCGGTCCCCGCGGCCGCAATGCCGTGCTGGACAAGAGCTGGGGCGGACCCACCGTGACCAAGGACGGCGTGAGCGTGGCCGAGGAGATCGAGCTGCGCTGCAAGGTGGAGAACATGGGCGCCAAGCTGGTGAAGGAAGCCGCCAGCAAGACCGGTGACGATGCCGGCGA
>CAIPQY010000293.1 GCA_903867275.1 uncultured bacterium
CGACGTGGTGGTGATCACCGCGGGCCTGCCGCGCAAGCCCGGCATGAGCCGCGACGACCTGATCACCACCAACGTGAAGATCGTGCGCGCGGTGAGCGAGCAGGTGGCCAAGTACGCCCCCGGCTCGGTGGTGATCGTGGTGAGCAATCCGCTCGACGCCATGGTGTACACCGCGTGGAAGGTGACCGGCTTCCCGACCAGCCGCATCCTGGGCCAGGCTGGCGCGCTCGACGTGGCGCGCTTCCGCACCTTCCTGGCCATGGAACTGGGCTGCAGCATCGAGGACATCCAGTCGCTGCTGCTCGGTGGCCACGGTGACGACATGGTGCCGCTGCCGCGCTTCACCAGCGTGCACGGCATTCCCGTCGACCAGCTGCTTTCCAAGGAAGTGATCGACCGCTGCGTGCAGCGCGCCAAGGTGGGTGGCGGCGAGATCGTGCAGTTGATGGGCACCAGCGCCTACTACGCGCCCGCCAGCGGCACCATCCAGATGGTGGAAGCCATCGTGAAGGACAAGAAGCGCATCCTGCCCTGCGCGGCCTACTGCGAGGACGCCTACGGCGTGAGCCCCGGCCAGAAGGGCCAGGGCTACTTCGTGGGCGTGCCCTGCGTGCTGGGTTCCGCCGGCATGGAGAAGGTGGTGGAGGTGAAGTTCCAGCCCGAGGAGCGCAAGCTGATGGACGAGTCGATCAGCCACGTGAAGGATCTGGTGTCCACCGTCCGAAAGATCTTCCCCGACCTGGCCTGACCCACTGGGTTGGCGAAGGAGCAAAGGCGGCCTGCCATCCGGCGGCCGTTTTTGCGTTTTTGGGGATGGATGACCGATGATGGGGGAATGTCCCGGACCGCACCCCTTTTCCGCTTCGACCCCGGCTGGCTGTTCACGCTGGCGGGTCTGGTGGTGATGGTGGCGTCGGCGCTGCTGCCGGCGGAGCGCGATCTGCACGAGCTGCGCCAGCAACTGTCGGCGCTCGAGTTTCGCGAGGCCTACAACGCCCAGCGCCTGCAGGCCTACGACCGGTTCATGAAGGATCTTTCGGCGCGCGATCCTGCGCTGCTGCGGCGTCTGGCGGCCAGCCAGCTGAACCTGATGCCCGACGATGTGGAGCCGCTGCTGATGGCGACCAGCATCGAAAGCACCGTGAGCGACTGGATCGAGGCCACGGTGCCCCAGGAAGCATTCCAGCCCACACCGCCCCCCGACACGCTGCTGACGCGCCTTGCGGAAGGACCGCGCCGCCTGTGGCTGATGGGCGGTGGTGCGGTGGTGGTGTTCCTTGGTCTGGTGATGGGATTCAGCGTGTCGCCCAGGCCCTCGCTTCCGGCGCAGGAGCCGGATGTGGAATCGTGGCGCGAGGCGGTGGAGGCCGAAGTGGCCGCGGAGGCCGAAGCGGCGGCTGAGGAGCGAGCCGAGGCCGCAATCGAGGCCGAACAGGGCGTGAGCGTGGTGACGGCGGATGAAGCCTTCGATGAACTACCGGTGGAAACGGGCGATGTGGATGGCCCCGCCGCCACTGCCGAAGCCCTGGAGCAGGAGTCGTTCGAATGGCCGCAGGTGCAGCCACCTTTCGAGTTGGCTGGTGCTGAGACGAGTGCCACGGTGGATGGCGCATCGATCGCGTCGGCCTGGCAGGACACCATCGAGGTGGATCAGGCCGAGGCCGAGGATGCGTGGCTTCGAGGCCACGGCACCGACTGAATCGATCTGCAGGAAAAAAGGCAGCATGAGGCCGAGGGGGCGCGATGCGTCACTAGGTTGTGCGCATGCCCCGCGTACCCGCAGACATTCCCCTGGAGCAATGGACGATCGCCATGGCACGCGGTGTGGGCCCCGTGGAGGGTCGCAGGCTGCTGCAGGCTTTCGGGGACGCACGCGCGGTGTTGCGGGCGAGCGCGGATGATCTGGCTGCGGTGATCGGCGAGGCGCCTGCCTGTCGCGTGCACGAGGCGCTGCATGTCGTGGATGTGCAGGCGGAGTTGCGGCGCATGGACGACGCAGGCATTCGCGGCGTGCTACCAGGTGACCCGGACTGGCCGCCGCTGCTCGAGGCGATTCCATCAGCCCCATTGGCGCTGTGGATTCGCGGGGCCTTCACGGAGGCGGACCGATTCGCGGTGGCGGTGGTGGGAAGCCGTGCGTGCACGGGCTACGGGCTTGAGCAGGCCGATCGATTTGCGGGATGGCTGGCCGAGCAGGGGTTCACCGTGGTGTCAGGGGGCGCTCGAGGCATCGACGCTGCGGCGCACCGCGCTGCGTTGCGTCATGGCGGACGAACCATCGCGGTGTTGGCGGGTGGGCTGGGGCTTCCCTATCCGCCCGAGCACGGCCCGCTGTTCGACGCGATCGTGGAGGCGGGCGGGTGCGTGTGCAGCGAGTTTCCGACGATGTTCCCGAGTGAGGCGGGCCTGTTTCCGCGGCGCAATCGCATCATCAGCGGCCTGAGTCTTGGAACCCTGCTGGTGGAGGCGCGGCGCAATTCCGGTGCGCTGATCACGGGGCGGTTGGCCGCCGAGGATCACGGGCGCGAGGTGATGGCCGTGCCGGGTCGCGCGGATTCGCCCGCGAGCGCCGGTTGTCACCGGGCGATTCGCGAGGGCTGGGCATCGCTGGTCACCTGCGTGGCCGATGTCAGCGAGCAGTTGCATGCGTCGCCGATGCTGGTTGCCGGAGCGCTGCGGCCTGCCACCGAGGCGCGCGCGTCGATACCGGCGATGCTGCCGGAGCCGCAGCGAAGGGTGTTGGCAGCCATCCGTGAGGCCGGGCGCGTGGATTACGACCTGATCGCGAGTGCCACCGGCATCGGCACCGCCGAGGCGATGGCGGCGGTCACCATGCTGGAACTCTCCGGCGTGCGGTTTCGCTAGCGCGCTCGCTACAGCATGGTGCCGCGCAGGATCAGCGCGGCCACCGTGAAGTAGATGATCAGTCCGGTCACGTCCACCAGTGTGGCCACGAAGGGTGCGCTGCTGGTGGCTGGATCCAGTTTCACGGCACGCAGCGCGAAGGGCAGCATGCTGCCGGCCACCGTGCCGAAGGTGACCACGCC
>CAIPQY010000294.1 GCA_903867275.1 uncultured bacterium
CGTCCCTTGTATGGGACGTCAGGTGGTGTAGTCGGCGTTCAGGCGCACGTAGGCCTCGGTCAGGCCGCTCGACAGGAAGAAGTCGCTGCCCGCGCCGAGCCCGACGTCGAGTTCGACGACCACGTTCGGCTGCGCGAAGGCCTTCTCGACCGCCGCCTTGTCCACCGTCACGGGCGCGCCGTCCTTGAACAGCGTCAGCCCGCCGGTTCGAACCACCAGCGATTCGGGATCCAGCTTCGCGCCGCTTCGG
The DNA here is from genome assembly GCA_903867275.1 of uncultured bacterium. Classification (GTDB taxonomy): domain Bacteria; phylum Planctomycetota; class Phycisphaerae; order Phycisphaerales; family SM1A02; genus SYAC01. The sequence continues at coordinate 251 of CAIPQY010000294.1, forward strand.
CCCGCCGCCGCCACGATGCGTCCCCAGTTGGGGTCGCCGCCGGTCACCGCGCAGCGCACCAGCGTGCTGGTGGCCACGGTGCGCGCGAGCAGCAGGGCATCCTCGGCACTGGCCGCACCGCGCACGCGCACCTCGAGGCCGCGCGTGAAGCCTTCGCCATCCTGCACCACGGCGCGGGCCAGATCGCCCGCAACCTCGTCGAGCGCCTTCTGCAGCGCCTTTCGGTCGGCGGGCGCGCCCGCCTGCCCGCTTGCGAAGGCGAACACCGCGTCGTTGGTGCTGGTGTCGCCGTCGATCGAGATGCGATGGAAACTGCGATCCACCGCGTGACGCAGCATGCCATCAAGCTCGGCGGGCGTGGCTTCGGCATCGGTGGTGATGGCCACGATCATGGTGGCCATGTTCGGATGGATCATGCCGGCGCCCTTGGCGACGCCCGTGACGCGGATGGTGCCGCCGTCGGCAGCCGCCACCGTGCGCGTGCTCATCTTGGGCTGCGTGTCGGTGGTCATGATGCCGCGCTCGAAGGGCTCGCAGCTGCCGTCGGTGCAGGCCGCAGCCAGCGCCGGGATGGCCTTCAGCATGCTGTGGATGGGCAGGCGCTTGCCGATCACGCCGGTGCTGTTGGTGAGCACCGCCGCGGGCGCGCAGTCGCATGCCGCCGCCACCGCGTCGATGATCGATTCGGCATCCGCTGCGCCCTCGGCGCCCGTGGCCGCATTCGCGCAGCCCGAATTGATGATGAGCGCGCTGCAGTGGCCGCGCGAATCGCGCAGGTTGCGCCGGCTGGCCTGGATGGGCGCCGCAGCGAACTGGTTGGTGGTGAACATGGCCGCGGCGCTGGCGCCCGCATCCATGCGCAGCAGCGCCATGTCCGGCGCACCGCTCGACTTGATGCCCGCACTCACGCTTGCGGCGGTGAAGCCACGGGGCCAGAGCGGGGCGGTGGTGATGGCGGGGGCGGTTTCCATGGCGGTCATGATCCATTCTCCATGTTGAGATCCTGCACCATGGCGATCTCGTCGCAGGCATGGTTCTTCGGGCACTTGGCGCAATCCTTGGTCACCTTCTGCGGCAGGCTGTTGATGCTGACGGTGCGGAAGCCGCACTTCTCGAAGAACGCCGGCATGCGCGTGAGCACGAACACGCGCTTGATGCCCAGGCCCTTCGCCTTCTCCAGGAAGAACTGCACCAGCTGCTTGCCCAGGCCGCGGCCGTGGAAGCCCTCGTCGATGCCGAGCGAGCGGATCTCGGCGAGATCGGCCTCGTACACCCACACGCTGGCGCAGCCACGCACCTTGCCATCGACCACGGCCACGCCGAAGTCGGTGATCTTCTCCAGGATCTCCTCGCGGGGCCGCGGCAGGTTCTCGCCCTTGCTGCTCCACAGGTCGACCAGGCGGCAGATGTCGTCGAGATCCTCCACCACCGCGTCGCGGATGCCGGAAGCGCCGCCGGCGCTCTTGCGCCTGGGCTTGCTGCGAGCCGAGCGAAGGCTGCGCCGCGCCTCGCGCACGCGTGCCTGCACCTGATCGGGCGAGGTGCCGCCGGGCACGCTGCGACGACCGATGGCCGCATCCACGGTGAGCGTGACGTACACGTCCTTCTCCACCAGCGGAGCGAGCTTGGCCATCTCCTCCACGGTCAGGCCTTCGAGCGGCTTGCCCTGGCGGATCGCCTCGCGCACGAGCAGTCCCACCTGTCCATGCGCCTCGCGGAAGGGGACGCCCTTGCGCACGAGATAGTCGGCCAGTTCGGTGGCGTTGGCGTAGCCCGCGATGGCGGCCTTGCGCGCGCGCTCGCGATCCACCTTCAGGCCACGCAGCACGCGCGGGGTCACGCGCAGGCACAGGCTGAGCGTGTCCATGGCGTCGAACAGCGGCTCCTTGTCCTCCTGCAGGTCCTTGTTGTAGGCCAGCGGAAGCGCCTTGAAGGTGGCCAGCGCGCCGGTGAGCGCGCCGATCACGCGGCCGGTCTTGCCGCGGATCAGTTCGCAGGCGTCGGGGTTCTTCTTCTGCGGCATCAGGCTGCTGCCGGTGCTCACGTCGTCGCCCAGCTCCACATAGGCCGCTTCGCCGGTGGCGTAGAAGATGATGTCCTCGCTCATGCGCGAGAGGTGCAGCATGCAGATGGCCGCGGCGGCCAGCAGTTCGGCCACGAAGTCGCGGTCGCTGACGGCATCCAGGCTGTTGGCGGTTGGGCCGTCGAAGCCCAGATCCTTGGCCAGGCGCTGCCGGTCGATGTTGTAGGCCGTGCCGGCCAGCGCGCCGGAACCCAGCGGGCAGCGCAGCACGCGATCCATGGCGTCGCTGAAGCGGTCGGCATCGCGGCGCAGCATCTCGACATAGGCCAGGCACCAGTGCGCGAACAGCACGGGCTGCGCGCGCTGCATGTGCGTGAAGCCGGGGAACACCGTGTCCTTCTCGCGTTCGGCCAGTTCCAGCAGGCTCTCGTTGGCCGCGTCGATCTCTGCCAGACGCATGCGGATCTGCTTCATGCACCACAGGCGCAGGTCGGTGCTGACCTGGTCGTTGCGGCTGCGGCCGGTGTGCAGCTTCTTGCCAAGGTCGCCCACGCGTGCAACCAGTTCACGCTCCACCCAGCTGTGCACATCCTCGTCGGTGGCTCGCGTGAGCAGTTCGGGATCGCTGGCTGCCAGCGCGCCGATCTCTCGCAGCGACTTCTCCAGGCGTGCGCGCTCGTCGTCGTTGATCACGCCCGCGCGGCAGATGGCCGCGGCCCACGCCACCGAACCCTCCACGTCCTCCTGCACCAAGCGACGATCGAAGGGCAGGCTGTCATTGAAGACGCGGAAGAGCGCGTCCTGACCACCTTGCACACGGCCTTGCCAGATCGCTGCGGTCACCGGGCGGCCCCGCCCTTCACCTGAACCTTGGGCCCAAGGCCGAGCATGGCGCGGATGCGACTTGGCAGCGAGAACAGGCGGATGAAGCCTTCCGCGTGCCGCTGGTCATACACCTCGTCCTCGCCGAAGGTGGCGAAGGCGTGGCTGTAGAGCGAGTTGGGGCTGCGGCGGCGGCTGGCGGTGGCGGTGCCCTTGTACAGGTGCACGCCGGTCTCGCCGGTGAGCGGCTTGGCCAGCGACAGGATGGCGGCCTGCAGGCTTTCGCGCAGCGGGCAGAACCAGCGGCCGTCGTAGATCACGCGCGCGTAGTCGATGGCCAGCTGCTCGCGGTAGTGCATGCTGTCGCGGTCAAGCACCAGCTGCTCGATGCCGCGCAGTGCCTCCATCAGGATGGTGCCACCCGGCGTCTCGTACACGCCGCGGCTCTTCATGCCCACGAGGCGGTTCTCGACCAGGTCCACGCGGCCCACGCCGTGCTTGCCGGCCAGCTCGTTCAGCTTCTCGAGCAGGGCCACGGGGCCAAGCTTGGTGCCGTTCACCGACACGGGCACGCCGTGCTCGAAGCCCACGATCACTTCCTCCGGCTCGTTGGGGGCGCTCACCGGGTTGGTGGTGCGCATCCACACGTCCTCCGGCGGCGCGTTCCACGGATCCTCCAGCGCGCCGCCCTCGTGCGAGATGTGCCACAGGTTGGCGTCGCGCGAGTAGATCTTGGTGGCGCTTGCGGCGCAGGGGATCTTGCGCTCTTCGAGGTAGGCAAGCATCGCCTCGCGGCTGCGAAGTTCCCAGGCGGTCTCGCGCCATGGGGCGATCACCTTCAGTTGGGGGGCGAGCGCGGCGAAGGTGCTCTCGAAGCGCACCTGATCGTTGCCCTTGCCGGTGCATCCGTGCGCCACGGCGTCGCAGTTGGTCTCCAGCGCCGCCTTCACGTGCGCCTCGGCGATGCAGGGGCGCGCGATGCTGGTGCCCAGCAGGTAGCGACCCTCGTAGGTGCAGCCCGCCATCACCATGGGCCACACGAAGTCGGTCAGGAACTTCTCGCGCAGGTCGGCCACGTAGCACTCGCACGCGCCGGAGTCCTTCGCCTTCTTCTCGATGCCGATGAGTTCGTCCTTGCCCTGGCCCACGTCGGCCACGAAGGCGACCACTTCGCACTTGTAGTGCTCGCGCAGCCACGGAATCACGCAGTTGGTGTCGAGGCCGCCGGAGTAGGCCACGCAGATGCGGCGCGGGCCGTTGCTGCGGCTCGAGGCGGACGGGTTCGGTGCCTTGGGGGCGATGGTGCTCATGGGGTTACTCCGAGGCGCGGGCGCTGGCCCGGGCGTTGCGTGCGAGAGGATCGGTGGCTGGCGTTGCGAGCAGGTTCAGAAGCAGCGCATTCTGGATGTGCATGCGGTTCTCGGCCTGATCGAACACGACGCTGTTGGCACTGTCGATGACCTGATCGGTCACTTCCTCGCCGCGGTGGGCGGGCAGGCAGTGCATGAAAAGGCTCTTGGGGCCGGCGGTGGCCATCAAGGCCGCGTTCACCTGATAGCGGGCGAAGCCCTTCAGGCGCGCGGCGCTTTCGGCCTGACCCATGCTGGTCCAGGCGTCGGTGTACACGGCGAAGGCGCCGGCCACGCGCGCGGGGTCGTTGGTGATCTCGATCGACGCGCCGCTGCGGCAGGCGCGCGCCTGCGCTTCGCGCACGATGGAGGCATCGGGTTCGGCGCCCGGCGGCGTGACCACGGTCATGCCGCAGCCCACGGTGGCGGCCATCTCGATCAGCGAGTGGCACACGTTGTTGCCGTCGCCCACCCACGCAAGCCGATCGTGATGGAAATCGAAGCCGTGCTCGATGAGCGTCATGAAGTCGGCCAGCGCCTGGCAGGGGTGGTGCAGGTCGCTGAGCGCATTGATGACGGGAATCTCGGCGGTGGACGCCAGCACCTCGATGGTGGACTGCTTCATCACGCGCGCCACGATGCAGTCGCACCAGCGCTCCAGATTGTGGCCGTAGTCGGCCACGGTTTCGCGCACGCCGATCGGGTTGTTCTGGTGATCCAGATACACCGCGGTGCCGCCGAAGCGCGCGAAGCCGATCTCGAAGCTGACGCGCGTGCGCAGCGAGGGCTTCTCGAACAGCAGCACGATGGAGCGCTGGCGGAAGGTGTCGCGCCAGGGCGTGTAGTCGCTCTTCAGCAGGCGCGCCTGATCGAGCAGCGGCAGCACCTCGCCCGGCGACAGGTCGAGCACGCGGGTGAGATCCTTCGATCCAAGACGGCGGGTCGGCTCAGGCACGGGCGGGCTCCTTGTTCGATGCAGGCAGAAAATGCGTGCCAGGCGCATCGGCTTCGGCGAGCCGCGAGAGATTGTCGGGGTTGCCCCAGCCAGCCACCAGCACCGGCACGCGCGCGGCTTCCGCCGCTTCCAGCGCACCGCGCACCTTGACGATCATGCCGCCGGTGATTTCGCCGCTGTCGATCATGGATTGGCAGCGCGCGGCATCCAGCGAGGGCATCACGCGGCCGGCTGCATCCTTCACGCCGGGCACATCGGTGAGCAGTGCAAGGCGACTGGCCGGCAGCAGGCGCGCGATGGCGGCCGCGGCCTCGTCGGCGTTCATGTTCAGCGTGTCGCCGAGCGCGTCGATGGCGATGCTGGAGAGCACGGGCACGAAGCCCGCCTTCAGCAGCGTGTGCAGCAGGTGCATGTCGCCGCCGGTGACTTCGCCCACGCGGCCCGCGTCGAATGCGTAGCGGGTGGTGGTGCGTGCGGCCGTGATGCAACCGTCGCCAAGCGTGAGGCCCACGGCCTTCACGCCGCGTGCCAGCAGCAAGCCGACCAGGCGCGCGTTCATCTGACCGGCCAGCACGCCGGTGATCTGGTCCATGTGCTCGGGCGGCGTCAGGCGGATGCCTTCGCGCTTCTCCGACACCAGGCCCAGTTGCTGCAACTGTCGGTCGACCGCCTTGCCGCCGCCGTGCACCAGCACCGCGGGCGTGCCACGAACACATGCCGCCAGCGCGTCGAAGGCTGCCGCGTGTGCGTGCGGCTCATCGAGCAGCGCGCCGCCAAGCTTGATCACCACGGGGCGCGTCACTGCATCTGCTCCGAGAATTCGGCCAGCAGGCCCATGGTTTCGGGAAGCCCGAAGCGCACGTTCATGCACTGCACCGCCTGGCCGCTGGCGCCCTTCACCAGATTGTCGATGCTGCTCACCAGCAGCAGGTGACGCGTGGCCTCGTCGACGGCCAGGCCGATGTCGCAGAAGTTGGTGCGCTCCACGCCGGCCACACTGGGCCACTCGCCCGCGGGCAGCAGGCGCACGAACGACTCGCCTTCGTAGATGCGCTGCAGCCAGGCGCGCACCTGCGCTTCGGTCACGCCATCGGCCAGCTCGGCGTGGATGGTGCTCACGATGCCGCGATCAAGCGGCAGCAGATGCGGCGTGAACAGCACGGTGCAGCCGGTCTCCTGGCGCATCTCGGGCTGGTGACGGTGCTTCAGCGCGTTGTAGGGCTGGAAGCTCACCTCGCAGAACAGGCTCTTCACCGCGGGCGAGCGGCCGGCGCCGCTCACGCCGCTGGCGCTGTCCACGATCACCGGGCGATCGGTGCGGATCAGGTTCGCCGCGGCCAGCGGCTTCAGCGCCAGCGCCACACTGGTGGGGTAGCAGCCGGGGCAGGCGATCAGGTCGCTCTCGGCGATGCGCGCACGGTTGAATTCGGGCAGACCGTACACCGCGCGCTGCAGCAGGTGTGCGGCGGGGTGCTCGAAGCCGTAGTGCGTTGGGTAATCCGCCGCATTGTGCAGGCGGAAGGCCGCGGACAGGTCGATCACCACCAGCTCCGCAGCCAGCAGCGCCTCGCTCATCGCGGCGCTCACCTCGTGCGGCGTGCACAGGAACACCACGTTCGGCTTCAGGTCCACGATCGCCTGCACGCTGGCCACGCGCAGCGGAAGATCGACCACGCCACGCAGGCGCGGGAACAGGCGGGACAGCGTCTGCTCGCCTTCGGCGGCGCGCTTCTCGCTGCCGAACACGCCCACGATCTCGCACGCGGGGTGCGCGGCGAGCAGGCTGGCGAGTTCAGCGCCGGTGTAACCGGCGGCGCCGACGATGACGGTGCGAAGGGGGTGGTGCATGGATGTTGTTCAGCGGCGCGCCGGGCGGCGAGCGCGGTCGCCGTGCAGCATGCCTTCGAGGCGGCGAGCGATGGAGCGCGCGATGGCCGGACTTCGGGTGGCCATGAAGATGGTGTCGTCGCCGGCGATGGTGCCCAGCGAGCCGTCGAGGCGCGTGCGGTCCAGTTCGACCGCCAGCGGCGTGGCGTGACCGGTTCGCGTGCGCAGCACCACCATGGTGCCGCCCACCTCCACGTTCAGCAGATACGCGCGCACGGCGGGAGCGAGGTCGGTGGGGGCCAGCGCGCTCTGGTCGGGCATGCGCCAGCCATCGGGGCCCTTCACCACGCCAAGGTCGGCCAGGTCGCGGCTGAGCGTGGCCTGCGTGCTGGCCACACCCTCCGACTTCAGCCGGGCCAGCAGGTCATGCTGGCTGCCGATGCTGCCATCGGAAAGCAATCGCTCGATCCATCTCCGCCTTTCGGCGCGCACGCTCGACATGGCATAATTATTCAGGAATATGCATGTCGTGTCAAGCGGTGTGGACAACTTGACGCGAATGCGCCATCGCCATCACGCCCTGTGGCGCGCGTCACTCCTGATCCGAAGCCGTCGCCGGAATCTGCAGCCGTTCGCCGCCGCCCGAGGGCGTCTCGTCGTCCGAGATGTCGTCCAGCGGCTCATCCGCCTTCTCGGGCGCCTTGTTGGCCTTGTGATCGGGATGCTTGCGCTTCCACGACTCCACCTTGGCGCGGTCGGGGGCGATGATGGCGGTCAGGCGCTTGCCGGCGAGCTTGGGCGC
>CAIPQY010000295.1 GCA_903867275.1 uncultured bacterium
CTTGCCGCGGTAGGTGTCCGCGAAGGCGAACAGCGTGCGCGCGTGCGCCAGCAGCTTCGCCGAGTACGCCGGATCACTCGTGCGGAACAGGATGGACGCCGATGCCAGCGCCGCAGCCGACTCGCCGGCCAGGTCGGAACCCGGCTTGGCGGCGGTGATCGCGTAGGCGGGTCGTGCCATGTTCATTGTTTCGGCGGGGCCCCAGTAGCTGTGGTCCAGCGAGCCGTTGCCCACCTGGCCGTACAGCACGTTGTCCGCGGGATGCGCCTTGATGATGAAGTCGGTGCCCCAGCGAATCACGTCGCGCAGCGCGTCGGTCTGGCTGGTGCGGTCGTAGGCGGTTCCGTACTCGATGCCGCCCCAGGCGAGCAGCGAGAGCGAGGCAGCCATCGGCAGGCCGAACTTCACGTGATCGCCTGCATCGTGGAAGCCGCCGGTCAGGTCCACGCCGACATCGCTTCCATCAGCGAGGCCCGAGTCGCCGCGCCACGGCACGCGGAAGCCGCTGGGCAGCTTGCCCGACTTCTGCGCGTCGAAGAAGTACAGCGACTTCTGCAGCACTTCGGCGTAGTTGAAGGTTCCGGGCGCGCTGGCCGGCGACACGGTGAGCGTGAGCGCCTGCGTGGCGGTGCCTGCGGCGTTGGTGGCGGACAGCATCGCGTTGGAGGTGGCCGCCGCGATGGGCACGCCCGAGATCAGGCCGCTGGTGGTGTTCACCGAGAGACCGGAGGGCAGGCCCGTGGCGCCGTATGCGGTTGGCGAACCGGACGCCACGATCTGGTAGCTGAACTGCGCGCCCACGGTGCCAGCGGCGCTGATGCTGCTGGTGATCACGGGGGTGGTGGCGCCGCCGGTGGTGCCACCGCCGCTTCCGCCGGTGGTTCCGCCGCCGGTGGTTCCGCCGCTTCCGCCGGTGGTTCCGCCGCTTCCGCCGGTGGTTCCACCACCAGTGGTTCCGCCGCCAGTGGTGCCGCCGCCCGTGGAGCCGGAGCACGGACCCCAGTTCAGCAGCAGCAGGGCCGTGTCACCGTTGTCGGTGATGCCGCTGCCGTCAAGGTCGTACACCGACGCCTCGCCGTAGGAGAGCAGCATCTCGGCGAGATCCCCGGCGTCCACGATGCCGTCCAGGTTGCCGTCTCCCTCGCAGGTGCCGACATCCACGCTCGAAAGCGTTCCGACGGCGCTTGCATCGGTCACGGTGGCGCCTGTGACGCCCGCGAGCTCGACCAGGAACTGGACCGGAGCAGCCAGTCTCTGGGCGGGCACGGTGACCGCGATCGTCTTCACCGTCTCGCCGGCCGCGAAGGCCAGCGTGCCGGCACCTGCGAGGTAATTCACGCCAGCGATTGCCGTGGCGTCCTTGGTGCTCCACGCCACGCTCACCGCCGAGGCGGCCGCGGCAGACAGCCGCACGGAGAAGTTGATCGACTGCGTGGGGTTGGTGGAGGTGATGCCGCCGCCCAGCGAGCCCGCCAGACTTGCGCGGATCGCCGCCATGCGCGACTCGTTCACCGTGGTCCAGTCATCGTTCAGGATGCCGCCGGTGTCGCCGCTGTTGGGGTTCAGGCTCCAGTAGGTCCAGCTCATGCCCAGTTCGCCCGCGGCCAGATC
>CAIPQY010000296.1 GCA_903867275.1 uncultured bacterium
CACTGCCAGCGCCACCGCCAGGTCGGTGCCCGGCTCCAGCAGTTTCACCCCACCCGCGGCGGACGCGTACACGTCCTGATCGGCAAGGCGCAGACCACCATGCTGTTCCAGCACAGCCAGCAGCATGGCCAGCCGGTTGGCATCCAGTCCGCTTGCCTTGCGCTTGGCGCTGCCCAGAATGCCGGTGGCGGTGAGGGCCTGCACTTCGGCCAGCAGGCAGCGGGAACCGGCCAGGGCGGGCACGGCCACGGAGCCTGGGCGGGGTTCCAGCGAGGGGTCGGCGGCAAGGGTGCTTTCATCCACCTGGTGCAGGCCGGTGCCGGTCATTTCAAACAGGCCCACCTCGAAGGTGCTGCCGAAGCGGTTCTTGATGGCCCGCACCCCCCGGTGGGCGTGGTGCCGGTCGCCCTCGAAGCTGAGCACCACATCCACCAGATGTTCGAGCAGGCGTGGGCCGGCCAGAAGGCCGTCCTTGGTGACATGGCCCACGATCACCACCACGCAGCCGCTGGTCTTGGCGAACGCGACCAGATCCAGGGCGCAGCGGCGAAGCTGACTGGCGCTGCCTGGCACGGCGTCCACGTCGGCGCGGTGCACCAACTGGATGGAGTCGACGACCAGCACGGTGGGCTGCACGCGGCGGGCCTGTTCAAGCAGTCGCGCAAGGTTGGTTTCGCTGAGCACCCACAGGTGTGCGTTGCGCGTGGCCGCATCGCTGCCATCCAGCCGTTCGGCGCGCAGTCGCACCTGATGCGAGCTTTCCTCGCTGCTGGCGTACAGCACATTGGTGCCGCGGTCGGCCAGCGAAGCGAGCGCCTGCAGCAAAAGCGTGCTTTTGCCGATGCCGGGGTCGCCACCAAGCAGCACCGCGCTGCCCGGCACAAAGCCACCGCCCAGCACGCGATCGAATTCCTGCACGCCAGTTGGAATGCGCGGCACGCGCGCGGCCTGCACCTGGCCCAGTGGTTCGGCGCTTGCCGGCGCGGTGATGCCGGCGGCCGCATCGTCGCCCAGATTCAGCGTGCCCGGCGCGGCCTTGGCCTCGATGAATTGTTCCAGCGCATCCCAGGCACCGCAGTCGGGACACTTGCCCATCCACTTGGGATGCACCGCGCCGCACTGGCCGCACAGGAATTGGGTTCGTGCCTTGGCCATGCGAACGATTCTACGAGTGGCCCGTGACGCATCCCGGACACAAGGCCGTTTTTCGCCGGGTGTTTCGCGCACACGTTCATGATGCGGGCAAACGGCGACGCCGATCGAGTCGGAGGATTCGATCGACGCCGCACTGATTGTCGGGTGGTGAGCGCGGGGCTCACGCACACACTGTAATGCGTGTGCAACCAAACGCAAGTCGAAGCCGACCGTTTTCATGGCCACACGGGCATGCGGTCGGCACGCGTGCACGCGTTGCATGTGCGGCGTCGCACCTTACGATGCATGCATGCGCGCGCTTCTTCACACCCTTGATGCACTGTGGCAACTGCTTCGCCTTGCGGTGATCACGCGCGGCAAGCTGGGTGGTCGCTACTGGCATTGGAGGCAGGAAACGGCCTTCGGAAGCGATGTTTCGCGCATGCCCTCGCGCATGGATCGCATGCGTGCCACGCTGCGCTTCGGTCACTGGGTGGGTCGCATGCGTCGGCTGTGATGCACGACGCATCCAAAAACACAACCGCGCGCTCGATCATGGGTGCATGACCGGCGCGCGGCAGGCGAAAAATCTTTTTCAGTGCATGCTCAGCGGACCCTGGCGGCGATCCGGAATGGCCGAATCGTCCAGCGCCACGGGGTGACGGCTCACCGTGCCAGCGCCCTCGACCAGCGGGCTGAAGCGACTGCCGATGATGCCGATGCGGTGGTTGGGGTTGGCCTGCTTGGGCAGCATGGGGCCCAGCAGATACACCGCGGCGATGCACAGCAGCGAACCCAGCCAGATGTGGTGGTTCCAGCCCATGTACGCGAACACCGCCGTGATGAGCAGCATCACCAGCGCGGTTGGAATCATGCCTTCCCACGCCAGACGCATGAGCTGATCGAAGCGGAAGCGCGGCAGCGTCCAGCGGATCGCCATGGCGAAGGCCACCATGAAGGCGACCTTGCCAAGCATCACGCCCCACTGCGCCAGGATGAGCAGCGGGCCGCCCTGCAGCGCCAGATCGGTGGTGCCACCGAATGGGTTCAGGCTCCAGCCGCCCAGGAACAGCAGGCTGAAGAACGCCGCGCCCGTGATCATGTGGAAGTACTCCGCCAGGAAGAACATGGCGAAGCGCATGCTGCTGTACTCGGTGTGATAGCCACCCACGAGTTCGCTCTCGGCCTCGGCAAGGTCGAAGGGCGCGCGGTTCGATTCAGCCAGCATGCAGGTGTAGAACAGCAGCGCGGCCACGGGCTGCTGCAGCAGCATCCACATGCCGTTGCCGTGCGTCTGCGCCTTCACGATGCCGTAGGGATCCAGCGTGCCCGCGGTCAGCACCACGCACAGCAGCGCCAGACCCATGGGGATTTCGTAGCTGATCATCTGTGCACTGGCACGCATGCCGCCCAGGAAGCTGAACTTGCTGTTGCTGGCCCAGCCACCGAGCGCCACGCCGTACACACCCAGGCTGGCCACCGCGAGCAGGTAGATCATGCCCACGTTCACCACGGCGCCCGAGAAGTGCACGGTGATGCCTTCCACGCCAAGCTTCTTCGCAAGATCGAAGGGCAGCTGCGACAGTTCCAGGATGCCACCCCACGGCACGATGGCGAAGCTGATCATCGCGGGCATCATGATCAGGGTGGGCGCAAGCATGAACAGCGCCTTGTCCACGCCTCGCGGGGTGAACTCCTCCTTCATGATGAACTTCAGGCCGTCGGCGATCGGCTGCAGCAGGCCCATGGGACCCACGCGGTTGGGGCCCACGCGGTCCTGCATCCATGCGCTGAGCTTGCGCTCAAGCAGAATGCCGTAGGCGCAGCCGCCCAGGATCACGTGCAGCATGATCAGGATCACGAGCATGCCCGTGACGAACTGGCAGAAGGCGGGCGTGGGGGCAACCCACGAAGGCAGGTACTGGGTGAGGTCTTGCAGGCCCATGAGGGTGGGCATTCTAGGGATGCGCCGCCCGCGGGGTCAGGCCGTCACCGGTTCGGCCACAACCGCCCGTGCCGCCGGTCGGGCCAGGTGCGGGAAGTAGTCCTGAATGGCGAACACCTGCCATGGCCCGGCCTTCATGGCCGCCATGGCCTGCACCGCCGCGCGCGCACCGGCCACCGTGGTGACGATGGGGATGCCGCTGCGCACGGCCTGTGCACGGATGCTGCCCTCATCGGTGTCGCCGCCCTTGCGGGTGGCGGTGTTCAGGATGAGCGCGATCTCCTTGTTGCGCACCAGGTCCAGCACGTTGGGGCGGGCGCCTTCGCTGATCTTGGGAAGCAGGCGCGTGGTGATGCCCTGCCCGGCCAGTTCGGCGTGCGTGCCGGAGCTGGTGAACAGGTTGAAGCCGATGCGGGTGATGGATCGGGCGATGTCGGCGGCGTGACGCTTGTCGCCGTCACGCAGCGACAGGAACACGTTGCCGCTGG
>CAIPQY010000297.1 GCA_903867275.1 uncultured bacterium
CACCAGCGGCAGCCAGCGTGACCAATGCCGGGCCGAGATGCTCAAGCCTTCGCATGCGCGTCCGATCCGGCGGGCAGCAGCACCTGCAGGCGCTCACGCTCGGCGTCGCTCATGGCGTACACGCTGTCGATGCGACCGGCATGCACGCGCTCGCGCCAGTCCATGGCCGCCTTCTGCAGGGCGTCACCGACGGTCGCCAGCGGCTTGGCGAAGTTGGGCTGCCAGTCGGAAAGGCCCACGATGTCCTGCAGCACCACCACCTGGCCGTGGCATGCCGGGCCCGCGCCGCAACCGATCACCGGCACGGTGGCACGCTCCACGATGCGCTGCGTCACCTCTCCGGGACACGCCTCCACCAGCAACATGGAAGCACCCGCCGCCTCCAGCGCGGCCGCATCGTGCAACAGCGCCACGGCCTGCTCGGCGCTTCGTCCCACCGCGAAGTTGCCACCCTGCATCTTGGCCTGCTGCGGACGGCTGCCGATGTGCGCCACCACGGGAATGCCGGCCTTGCTCAGGCGCTCCACCAGCGGCGCCCACGAGCGATCCACCTCCAGCTTCACGCAGTCGGCCGTGCCTTCGGTGAGAAAGCGCGCGGCGTTGCGCAGCGCCTCGTCCGCGTTCACCTGATAGCTCATGAAGGGCATGTCGGCCATCACCACGCGGCTCGGCGCGCCGCGCTTCACCGCGGCAGTGAGCGTGACCATGAAATCGAGCGGCGCATGGATGGTTCCCGGCAGCCCCAGAATCACCTCCGCTGCCGTGTCACCGACCAGCAGCACCTCCACGCCGGCGCGCTCCAGCCACCGGGCGGTGGTGGCGTCGTAGCAGGTCAGGCAGGCGAAGCGGCGACCCTCTCGGGTGCCCTTGGCCAGGGTTCGAAGCGAGACGCTTTCGGGGGTTGCGGCCGGCTGGCTCATGAGGCGCAAAGTCTAGCCGAGCCGCCCTTTGTGGGCGATTCCGCGCCTAGAAACGACGCACCGGATTGGCGCACAGATTGTCTCGGCCCGGCACGATCAGGTCGGCGATCTCGATCGCCTCGGCCAGACTTTCGCGGGCCTGCTCCATGTCGAAGCATGGCGCGATCAACTTGCCTTCCTCGAGATGCTCCACCGTGGCCACCGCGTCGCCCGCCACCAGCAGCGTGGCGCCAGGCGCCGGCACCAGCAGACCCGCGCTGCCAGGTGAAATGCCCGGCAGAGGGAACAGGTCGATGCCCTCGGCGAGCTTGTCCGGTGCCTCTTCGCAGGCCTGGATCATGGCCAGTTCCTGGCGCAGCATGTGCTGCACTTCCTCGTCGCGATGCTGCTCGGCCTGCTGCATGCGCTCACGCAACTGCGCCAGCACGCCCTCGATCTCGCCGGCCGAGGCCAGCACGGTGGCGTTCGGGAAGGCGGCCAGGCCGCGCCGACGCATGGGGTGCAGCCCCGTGAGGAAGATGTGCGTGATGTCCTCGGGCTTCTTGCCGCTGCGCTCGGACAGGCGCGGCACCAGGGCCTGCGCTGGCAGCGACGGATCGACCAGGATGCAAACCTTGCCGGACTCGAGCAGCGTGGTGGTGGCGTGCGCCGGACGCACCTCGCCCTTCTCGCCCCAGGAGGGATGCGCGTTCATGGCACCGATGGAAATCACGCGAAGTCGAACACCCATGGCTCAGTCCACCGGTCCTTCCGAGGCCAGCATGCCCAGCGGATTGCGCGGGTCGCGGCGCTTCTCCTCAAGGCCCGCGATCACTTCGGCAGGCACCAGGGCATGCAGGCGGTTCAGGTCGCCGCCGAACGCGGCGATCTGCTTGATCAGGCTGCTGGACACGTAGGCGAAGTTCTCGCCGGTCACGATGAAGACGGTCTCCACCCCCGCCACCTGACGGTTGGTGATGGCCAGCTGGCACTCGCTGGCCAGGTCGGTCACGTTGCGGATGCCGCGGATGATCGCGGCGGCACCCACCCTGCGGGCGAAATCGATGGTCAGACCCTGATAGGCCTCCACCCGCACCTTGGCGCCGGCGGGCTTGTCCTTCAGCAGGCGCGCCACCAGCACCTCGGCGTGGCGCTTGCGCTCCTCCACCGAGAACAGCGGCGGCTTGTTCGGGTTGATGCCGATGGCCAGGATCACCTCGTCGAACAGGCTGCGGCTGCGGTCCAGCACGTCGAGGTGGCCCAGCGTGATGGGGTCGAAGCTGCCGGTGTAGATGGCGAGGTGAGGCATGGTGGGTTTGCGCAGGCGTTATGGCTCCCGCGACTTGGAGAAGGTAGCGGAATTTTCATCCCGCTCTTTGCCGATCATCACGCACAAGGCACAGTGTGCATGTCCGCGGCCGACACCGCGGCGACCCCTGCAGAAGCCCCGCTTCAATGGTGCCTCCTTGAAGCGGGGCATCTCGTTTTTGGATGTGCTGCGCCGAACGCCTCAGCCGCCCGCTGCGGCGATGGCCTTGTCCAGACCCGCGCCGCGCAGCAGCGTGCGGAAGTTCTCGCCGAAGACGAAATTCTCCTCGGGGAAGGCCAGGCCGCTGCGGTTCTGGTCGATG
>CAIPQY010000298.1 GCA_903867275.1 uncultured bacterium
CCCATCTTCGACACGCTGTCGATCCTGGGCCGCGACAGCAGCCTGGCTCGCATCGATCGCGCGATCAAGCAGTTCGGTTGAACGGCACTACGGCGCTCGCCACACCAGCACGGCCACGTCGCCGCGATCATCGCGCACGGCGGGGGCGGGCAGGCGGTGCGATGCAAGCAGCGCATCGGCGTCGCCGGGGCTGGTGACCAGCGTCACGCTTGCCTGCGGTGAGGCAGCCAGCCGCGACTCGATGGTGGCGCCCAGGTTGCTCGGGGGCACCAGTCGCGCGCGATCGTCCGGCAGGTCGATCTGGTTGTCGAACTCGCCCCACCAGCCGGTGATCAGCAGGTCGCGGCGATCGGTCATCCAGATCACCGCGTGCGCGAAGGGCGAGTTGCTGATCACGGTGGTGCTGGACTGCAGCTCGCTGCGATGGGCTTCCAGCAGCGGCCATGGGTGGCGCGACACCTGCAGCAGCGCGTCGGGGAACAGGAAGGGGATGCACGCAAGCATCAGCACAGGCGCCGACGCGGTGCGCAGCAGCCATGACTCCACATTCGGAGCGCGCCAGCTCCACACATCGACACGCGACCACGCCGCCAGCGCAATCGCGAGCAGTCCCCATCGCACCGACGAATGCTCGCTCCACAGCGGAGGAATGCCGAGCCAGCCCTGCCCGAACAGCGCCAGCGCCACGGCCACCACCGCCGTCGCGCGCAGCAGCAGGTTGGCGAACAGTTCCACGCGACCCGCGCGCAACGCGCCGCCTTCGAAGGCCTGCACCAGTCCAAGCGTGATCAGCAGCGACAACGGCGGAAACAGCGGCAGCATGTAGGTGGGCAGCTTGCCGCTGCTTGCCGACAGCACCAGCAGCGGCCCGAGCAGCCACGCCAGCGCGAAGTGCACGCCATGCTTCCATGCCTGCACGCGGCCCATGTGCGCGAACGCCTTCGGCCACAGCAGCGTCCAGAACAGCCCCAGCGCCGGTAGTAGCACCACGTACAGCCACCACGGCTCCGGATGCTGGATGCCATCCGGCTTCATGGCGCGGCGCAGGTGCACCACATTGATGAAGAAATCCCAGAAGTGCGGCTCGCGGCGATGGATCAAGATGGCCCACGGCGTGATCAGCGCGGCGGCGCACACAAGCGGCACCCACGGCATGGTGAGCAGGTCGCGGAAGCGCCGCTGCACAAGCAGGTACAGCAGCGCGGCGAATCCGGGCAGCGCGAAGGCAAGGAATCCCTTGCACAGGAATGCCAGTCCTGCAGCCACGCCGGTCAGCGCAAGCCAGCGAAGTCGATGCCGGCCGGTGCTGGTGCATGCGCCCAGGAACGCGGTCATGGTGAGCGTGAGAAACGCGGTGAACGCCGGATCGGTGATCGCCACGGTGCCAAACACCACGGGCCCGATCATGGTGGCCTGCACGGCGAAGGCGAGTGGGCCCACCTTGGGTCGGCCCGTGATGCGTGCGGCGGCCCAGCCCACGCACGCCGCGGCAAGCAGGCTGCTGAGTGCGCTCGGCAGGCGAATGGCGAAGGCGTTCTCGCCGAAGGCCCACTCGCTGGCCGCGATCATCCACATCGACAGCGGCGGCTTCTCCAGCCAGCGGAAGCCACCCAGTTTCAGCGAGATCCAGTCGCCGCCCTGCAGCATCTCCGACGGAATCGCGCCGTAGCGCGCTTCATCCGGCACTGCGAGCGGCCGTGCACCAAGCCCAACCACGCTGGTCAGCGCGAAGATGAGCAGCGCCCACAGGATCAGCGTGCGAAGCGATGGCAGGGCGCTGGTCTGCATGGCCAGCGTTCAGTCCGCCGCGTCCGCGTCGCCCCAGGTGCGTCGCACGATGTACAGCGGCCGGCCCTTCACTTCCACGAACACGCGCGCCAGGTATTCACCCAGCACGCCGATGCCCATCAGGATCAGGGCGCTGCACACCAGCATGACCACGATCAGCGATGCATAGCCGGGCACATCGCGGCCGAACCACAGCGTGCGCACCACCACCACGGCCGCGTAGGTCATGGCAACCACGCCCATGAACACGCCAACCAGGCTCCACACGCGCAGCGGCAGCGAGCTGAAGCATGTGATGCCGTCGATGGCCAGGCGCCACAGCGAGCGTGCCGTCCACGCCGAGCCACCGGCGCGCCGCGCGGGGCGCTCGAAGTCGATGAAGCACTGGCGGAACCCGACCCACGCGAAGATGCCCTTGTTGAAGCGCGTGCGCTCGGGCAGCGACAGCAGGGCGCGCACCACGCACGCTTCCATCAGGCGGAAGTCGCCCACATTCGCCGGAATCGGGATCTCGCTCAGGCGATGCATGATCGCGTAGAAGCCGCCGGCGGTCAGGCGCTTCATCGGCGTGTCCTCATCGCGCAGCACGCGGCGGGGGCTCACCACCTCGAAACCCTCGCGCCACTTCGCCACCATCTCCGGTATCAGCTCGGGTGGATCCTGCAGGTCGACATCCATCGGGATCACCGCCTCGCCGCGCGCATGCTGCAGGCCTGCGGTGAGCGCGGCCTCCTTGCCGAAGTTGCGGCTGAGATCGATCACGCGCATCTGAGGCAGGGCGCCGCGACGCTGCAGCAGGCCGGCGAGCGTGTCGTCGGTGCTGCCGTCATTCACGCACACGATCTCGAATCGATCGCCGCACTCGGCGCGCAGCACAGGCACCACGGTTGCGAAGAACGCCTCCAGCGACGCGGCCTCGTTCTTCATGGGTACCACCACGCTCAGCATGGGCTGTGCAGTCTGGCCGGCATGCGCTGCGGGGGTCGTCATGGACCGTGACTATAGGATTTTCCGGCCTCGGCCGTCAGGCGCCGCTCATCGCATGGCGCGATCGCGAAGCACCGCGTTGGGGAATTCGGTCGAAGCGCAGAGGGGCAGTGGCTGCATGGGCGAGCGCCGCTCAGTTGTTCTGCTGGTTGCCTGGCGCGTAGCCGCTCTTGCCCGGGGCCACGCCCTTCCAGTCGGTCCAGGTGTTGTTCTGGCCGAGCACCATCACCTCGATGTCGCCGTTGCTCCACAGGCGAAACAGGCTCATGCCGAAGGGGGTGCTTTCGCTGGTGATGCTCACCACCTTGCCTCGTGCATCCTGCAGCGAATTGGCGGCGGGGCGGGCGGCCAACAGCAGCGCGGCACAGCCGGCGGCGGCGATGGCGCTGGTGACAAGCAGGGTGCGGGGGCGACGGGTGGCGGGGGTGGGCATGGGGCAAATCCTCCAAGGCACTTCGTCGGCGCTTTGGGGTAATCCGCTACACTCTCACGCCTTGGACCGTTGGCGCAGTTGGCTAGCGCGTCTCCATGACACGGAGAAGGTCACTGGTTCGAGTCCAGTACGGTCCACTCACCTGGCAGCCCGGCCATCGCGCCGGGCTGTTCGTTTATGTGGGCGCACAGCATGTGAAAGCCCCCGACGGTGCGCTGCGCTCGCGCCGCCAGGGGCTGGTCAATGCGTCAGAAGCCATCCGCGCTCAGGCGCGTCGGCGTCGCGTCAGAAGGCCGCTCAATCCAATCAACGCCATGGCTCCGGGGCTCGGCAGCTGGTTCGCGGGAACCTTGTCCGAGTCGCCGTCGCACATGCCGCGGAAGCGCACGATGAAGGCGTAGGCATCGGACACATTGTCGCCCGACACGAACGAGTCCGAAGTGAGCGCGCTGGCGTTGGCGCCGGTGATGGTGAAACTCCAGTGACCGGTCGCGCCGATCGGCACGCCACCGGTTGGACTTCCGCCTGCAAGCCAACTGCCGCCCGTGCCCGCGCCGCCGAGCCAGGTGCCCGGGAACGGAGCGCCGCTTGCGCCCGCAGCGATGTTGGTCATGGATGCATAGTCGCTTGCGGTGAGCACGGAGGTGAACGCGCCCAGCTCCGGCGGCGGACGGAACATGAATGCGGTGATGAAGCCGCCCGTGGACATCGGCGTGGTGTTGGTCAGCGACACATCCAGATTGCCGTTGGTGCCGCCGAGGAACGTGTAGTTCAGCGTGCCGATGAACGTGCCCAGGTTCTCGGTGCTGAGGCTGCTGTTGCTGGTGATGGGCACGATGGATGCCTGTGCTGCGGCGCCGATGCAGGCCGCCGCAAGGCACGCCATCGTGGCGCTGCGACGCAGTGAGTTGGAGGCGAGTGTCATGGGAGTCCTTTCAGTGAGGGTGAGGGAGAGCCTGATGCGCAGGGATGGATCCGCCGCAGGTCCATGGCACAACCCTCCGGTCGAGGGGCGACCGAAGCGCGGAGCCGTGGAATCCGTGACGGGCGTGCAACGGAGCACGCGTTCCAAGCGGTTCGTCGACTCTAATGCGCGGAGCGCGTTGCGCAACGGCTTGTGCGCCGAATCGGCGCTGTCCTGTGCGGTCGCGAAGGCCTCGGCGTGTTCCAGCCCTTCCGTTTTCGTCGTGACGAAGGCCCCGGGCGCGTTCGGTGAGCCAGTTGCACTTCCATCGCCGCCGCGCCACCATGTCGCGCATGAAGCGAACCATCGCCATCGTCACCGTCCTGGCCGCCTCGCTTGTCGCGTGCAGGAGCGCGACGAGCACCGCCGACAGCAAGGCCGCCGCCACGGCGCCGGCCGCGGACAAGGGCTGGGTCACGCTGTTCGACGGCGGCGACCTGTCGAAGAACTTCCGCGGCTTCCGAAGCGACAAGGTGCCGTCGAGCTGGGTGGTGAAGGACGGCTGCCTGGTGCACATGAAGGGCGGCAACGAGCACATGGCCGGCGGCGACCTCGTGACCAAGGACACCTACGGCAGCTTCGAACTGGAACTGGAGTGGAAGGTGACCTCCGGTGGCAACAGCGGCATCTTCTATCACGCGATGGAAGACACCAACAACATCTGGGAGAACGCGCCCGAGATGCAGATCCTGGATGACGGCGCGCACAACGACGGCAAGGATCGCCTCACCAGCGCCGGCGCCGACTACGCGCTGTATCCGGCACCGCTCGGCGCCGTGAAGCCGGTGGGTCAGTGGAACCAGGTTCGCATCGTGGTGAACGGCTTGCACATCCAGTACTTCCTGAACGGCGTGAAGACCTGCGACTTCACGCGCCTCAGCGACGACTGGAAGGCCCGCGTGGCCAAGAGCAAGTTCAGCAAGATGCCCAAGTACTGCACCAACAGCCGCGGCCACATCGGCTTGCAGGATCACGGCGACGAGGTGTGGTTCCGCAACATCCGCGTGAAGCCGCTCGACTGAGCGGCGGCGGCCCGCTCAGCTGAACAGCAGCAGCAGGAAGGCCACGTCGCCGAAGTCGACGGTGCCGCTCTGATCCACGTCGGCGGCGCAGCCACTGCATGAACCGAAGTCGAGAAGCACCAGCGCGATGTCGCCGGCATCGACACCGCCGCTGCCATCAAGATCGCCGAGCAGGCCCATCGAAACGATGGCGTGCTGCATGCCGCTGATGGTGGTGAGGTTGGGCGCAAGGCCCAGGTCGGCGCGTCCGGACGGCAGTCCAGGCAGCCACTGGTTTGACACGGTGCCGTCGCCGCGCTGGATGCACACGGCCATCGCGATGGAGCCCGTGAAGTCGGTTGGCAGCCCCAGATCGGCGAAGGGAATGCGCATCTCGAAGCCCTTCGTGGCGGTGTCGGCGGTCGCGATGCTGCCTGCGGTGATGCCCGCGGCGTTGGTGTTGTCCAGCGCCACCTCGACGCCGTTCGGATTGCTTCCACCGATCAGCACACCGCGCCCCGCATTCAGCGTGCCCGCGCCGCGATAGTCCTTTGCTGCCAGCGTGCCCGCGTTGGGCAGGCTCACGCGATCCACATACACGACCGAATTCACGGTGTTGATGTAGTACAGCGCGTCGGGGGAGAA
>CAIPQY010000299.1 GCA_903867275.1 uncultured bacterium
GAGCAGGAAGTGGAAGCCGTGGCCCAGGCGCTCGACCGGTGGCTTGCCGATGGATCGATCGCGGGCGCGGCGCGTCTGGAAGGATTCGCATGGCTCGCGCAGTCGCTGCACGAGGCGCGCTTGTCGCGCGTTCGCGGTGAGCGGCTGGCCGAGCTGCTGGACACGCTGGTGCGCGCGGCGCCGAACGAGTTGTCGCTGCTGCCCACGCTTCCGGCCAGCGCGCGCGCATGGCGACTGCTGCGACAGGCGGTATTCGCGCGCGTGGAGGATCCGAAGATCGAGGATCTGCAGCGCTCGGGCCGTTTGCGGGGGGTGCTTGCGCAGTGGCGACGCAGTCGCGCCTGGTCGCGGGGGCGCGGTGTGGCGCCCGCGATCAATGGGTGGCCCGAGCTTCGGTTCGACACGATGGCATCGGCGCCTCGACTGTTTGCAGGAGCAGATGCCGCGGCGATCGACGAGCTGCTGCGGCGGTGGCTTCGCGCCACGGTGCTGGGCGGGCGTGCGTGGGGGCCGGGTCTGTACGGATTGTCCGTGAGCGAGGGCGTGGCGATGGTGGCGTTGAACGCGCTGTGCGTGGCCTGGCTTGCCTGTGCGCGTGCAGCCAGCAGCGGTCCGGGTGAGGTGCAGCTCGAGGACGTCGGCGAGGCGATCGGCCGCGTCGATCGCACGAGCGGTCGCGCTCCATGGCTCGGGTCCAGCGGCGAGCGCCAGCGCGTGGCATTCCTCTGCCATCAGGACGCGATTCGCAGCGCCGTGCGCGCGCTCAGTTGACGGGTGGCTGCGAGCGCAATCGCTCGCGCACGATCACCCAGATCGCGCGCAGCCCATCAAGCGGGCCGATCTTCTTGCCGCGCGTGCGATCACGCGGGTCGTAGGTGACCGGGGCCTGCGCGACATGGGCCTGCAGTCGCGACAGCGCTGCGACGAGCTGCGGCTCCACGCCGAAGCGATTCTCGCTGAGCCACGGGCGAAGGGCGTGCAGCAGCGGCACGCGAAACAGCTTGAAGCCGCATTCCATGTCGTTCACGCGCAGGCCTGTCACCGCGTTGCTCAGGCCGGTGAGCGTTCGATTGACCAGCGTGTGAAGGCGTCGCCACAGGCTGCCGTCGTGCGGGTGCGCCCAGCGGTCGCCGATGACAGCGCTCAACGGCTCCGACGACAGCGCGGCCAGCAGCGCAGGCCAGTCCGCAGGGTCGTATTCAAGGTCGCCATCCTGCGTGAGCACGGCGTCGGCGTCGGTGGCGATCGTGAGTACGCGATCGAAGCCGGTGCGCAGCGCGGCGCCCTTGCCGCGGTTGGTGGCATGGCGGAGCAGTTCCAGAGAGCCGTTCGGGCCGCCGAATTCATTCGCGAGGCGATCGGCGATGTCCGCGGTGGCTCGTGAGCTGGCGTCATCCACCAGCAGCAGCCGCCGTGTCCATGCTGTCGGAAGTGGCGCAACCATCGCCCTGCGCACGCATGGTTCGATGGTGTGCGGTTCCTCGAAGACCGGGATGACGACGAACAGCGTGGGCACGCCGGCTCAGCCGCCTGAGGTGCCGATCGACTTGCGCATGTCGGTGTCGGCCTGCATGTTGTTCATGCGGTACAGGTCCATCACGCCCATCTTGCCGCTCTTCAGCGCTTCGGCGATGGCCTTGGGCACGTCGGCCTCGGCCAGCACCACCAGCGCGCGGTTCTTCTGGGCTTCGGCCTGATACTCCGCCTCCTGCGCAACGGCGGCGGCGCGACGCTGCTCGGCCATGGCCTGGAAGCGCTTGCTGTCGGCCTCGGCCTGCGCGGTCTGCAGGTTGGCGCCGATGTTGTCGCCCACATCGATCTCCGCGATGTCGATCGACAGGATCTCGAACGCCGTGCCCGAGTCGAGGCCCTTGTGAAGCACCGTCTTGCTGATGCGATCGGGCTGCTCAAGCACGGCCTTGTGGCTTTCCGCGGCGCCGATGGTGGCGATGATGCCCTCGCCCACGCGCGCGATGATGGTTTCCTCGGTGGCGCCGCCGACAAGTCGGGCGATGGCGGTGCGCACCGTGACGCGCGCCTTGCAGCGCAGCTGGATGCCGTCCTGCGCCACGGCATCCACCGTGGCCTTGCTGCTGGACTGGCTCGGGCAGTCGATCACCTTCGGATCCACACTGGTCTTCACCGCCTCCAGAATGTCGCGGCCAGCCAGATCGATGCTTGTGGCGCGATCCCAGCCGAGGTCGATCTTCGCCTTGTCCGCCGCGATCATGGCGCGGATCACGCGGTCGATGCGACCACCGGCCATGAAGTGCGCCTCGAGCAGGTTGGTGGGAACCTCCAGGCCCGCCTTCTTGGCGGTGATGCGGTTCAGCACGATGACCGAAGGCGGCACCTTGCGCAGACGCATCATGATCAGGTCGAGCAGGCTCACGCGCGCGCCGCTGAGGAAGGCCTGCAGCCACAGCTGCAGGTACTGGCTGATCATGATGAGCAGGATGAGGCCGATGACGGCCACCACGCCGAGGCCGACGATGCCGAAAACGGTCAGGGCATCCGCCGCCAGAAGGGGAGTCGTGTACATGCGTGAAGGGTAGCGGAGCAGCGGGGGGCGTCAGGCGCTCGCGATGCGACGCACGCGCAACGCGCCGCCCTCGCGACCAACCACCTGCACGGGTTCGCCGGCCTCCACGAAACCATCTTCGGCGATCGCCTCGAAGGGCTGTTCCGCGATGGTGACGCGGCCCACGGGTCGAAGGGCGGTGCGCGCCGTGCCCGTGGCACCATTGGCCGGCAGGGCGCTTGCATCGACGTCCGGCCCGCGCACCTGCGCTCCCAGCACCGCGCGCCGCGCCATGGGGGTGCCGCTCCACAACTGCAGTCCGTAGCCGATCACGAACGGCGCACCGCCCAGCGACACCGCCAGCGACGCGAAGCCCCACATCGTGGAATGCACGAAGAAGCAGATCACGCCGGCCGCGATCGACAGCACGCACAGGGTGGCGAGCGCGCCTGCGCTTGGAATGATGAACTCCAGCGCGAACAGCACCAGTGCGGCGCCGAACAGCGCGAATCCGGCGATCAACCATGCACTGTCCGGCGCGGGGGTGGCGGTGGACTGCAGCAGCGATGCGAGGGTGATCATGCCAGCGCCTCCACGATGAGTTCGTTGCCTTCCACGCGCACCACACGAACGCGCGTGCCGCGGGCAACCCAAGCGGTGGCGCGCGCTTCGGCGAGTCGACCGTCGATGTCAACGCGGCCGATCGGCCGCAGATCGGTGTACGCGACGCCCTCGGTGCCGGCGTTCGGCACTTCGGCCCTGGTGGGCGCGGCGGCAAGTTGCGCCTGCAGCACGGCACCGCCGAAACTGCCGCCGCCCTGACGGCCCATCCACCATCCCACGCCGACCGCGGTCGCGATGGCAGCCACCAGCGTGAACACGCCCTGCATGATGCCGTGCGTTGGATCCAGTGACGGGTCGGACACGACGAAGAGGCCGATCGTGCCCGCAGCGAAGGCCACGACGCCGATGGTGCCGGCGATGAATGTGCCCGGTACTGCCAGAATCTCGATCGCCACCAGCGCCAGGCCCGCGAGCAGCGCGACGGCTGGCCACCAGTCGGCAAGGCCCGCCAGCAAGGGGCCGCCGATCAGCAGCGCCGCGGCTGCAAGTCCCGTCATGGAGAAGGCGCCGAGTCCGGGCGCAAGCATCTCGCCCGCGAAGCACGCCACGATCACCACCACGAGCAGCATGCGCATCCACCAGCTGGTCAGGAAGCGCGCCACATGCTCGCTCCACCGCGCCTCGAGCGTGAACGACCGCTCGGCGCCGAAGAACGCGCGCAGCGCCGCTTCATCCGCGACCGAGGCCTTGGCCATGCCCA
>CAIPQY010000300.1 GCA_903867275.1 uncultured bacterium
AGGAATGCAACCAGGTCCGCCTCTTCCTGCACGGAAAGCCCGAGTGGCTCGAGTACGCGCTCGGAATGGTGGTCCAGCGCGCTCGCCCCCTCCAGCGTGTTGTAGAAGTGCACCACGTCAGCCAGCGTGTCGAGCTGCCCCTGGTGCATGTAGGGCGGCGTAAGCGACGCGGCACGCAGCGACGGGGTCCGAAAACGCCCCCACGCCTCCGGATCCGGCACGGTGGCCAACGTCACCTTGGCGCGCGGACCCGTTGGATCATCGCTGAAGGCCCCGGCCGCGTTGCATGGATCGCCCTGCAGCAGTTCGATGCCCTCAAGGCGTCCCCGATCCACCGGCGCACCGCCCCGACCCTCGGGCACACCGATCATGTGGAACTCTCCATCCGACAGCAACGGACCGCTGTGGCAACGCACGCAATCGGCCTTGCCCACGAACAGCAACGCGCCACGAACGGCGTCGGCGCCGAACTCCTTGGTTGGAGCCGAATCGCCCTCTCGAACTCGATCGAGCCAGCGATCGAAAGGCGATTGCCCGGACACGATGCGCCGCTCGAAGGCGCCGATGGCCTTGCCCAGCTTCACGAAGGCTGCCTGCACACCGGCTGCATCGTCGAGCGAAGGCAGTCGCCCGAACACCGCCTCGTACCGCCGTTGCAGAGCGGGCGTATCGCGCACGCGCTGCACCACTTCGCGCGGAGTCAATCCCATCTCCTTGTCGTTCTGGAACGGATGCAGCGCCTGGCTCCACAGCGAATCGGATCGTCCATCCCAGGTCAGCCAGCGCTGATACGCCGCGTTCAGCAGCGATTGCGTGTGCCGCGTGCCGTCACCGATGCCGCGCGCCAGTCGCCGCGAATCGGCGAACCCGCTCTGCACCGCGTGGCAGGTGGCGCAGCTCACGCTTCCGTTGCGGGACAGGTTGGCGTCGTAGAACAGGCGTTGGCCAAGATCCGCCGCGGCAGCGTTGCCGCTCCATCGGTTGGTCGGATCCAGTGGCACCGGCGGCATGGGCCCCAGCCGCAGCAGCTTCTCGCGTGGTGTCGCGTCCAGCTGCACCGCCCCGACGGGTGGCGCCATGCCAACAAGCAGCGCGACCATCGGCAGCACGATCGCTCTCATTCGACCTCCAGTGTGCATTGACTGCGGCGAATGCGCCCATCGGGCAAGGCGATGTCGAAGGACAGTTCCCATCGTCCCGGCATGTGAAGCAGCAAGGGCTCCGCACGCCAGGCGCCAGGCACCAGCTGCTTGACCACGGGCCGAACGTTCATGCCGTGGCCATGGTGCGGCATGGTGCAGTCGACCAGCAGCGTTCCATCCTTCAGCGGCGAACCATCGGGCGCGGTGGCCGTCACCTCGAGCGCGAACGGTTCCGCAAGTGGAACGGGGTTCGGCGCGCGCCAATGCAGCATGCCTCCACCGGGCAGCGACAGCGTGCCGTTGCCCGCTCGAGCCAGCGCGCGGGCCGCCTCGCGACGCGCGTTCGCGCGCTCCACCTCCTGCACGCTTGGCGCCTTGGTGGGCGGCGTGGGATCCTTCGCGCGACTCTTGCTGAGGGTGAAGGTGCTCTGCCATGCGCCATCTGCGCCGAAGCGCTGCAGGCGATGGTTGCCATAGTCGACCACCCACACCGGACCCTCACCGCCGCCAGAGAGCCGCCCAGGCAGCCACAGGGCGCCATCCTTCGCTGCCTCAACGCCATCGAAACGCGCGGCATCGGAGCGCGCGGCCACCACCGTGCCAACCACTTCGCCAGCACGATTCACCCGCAGCAGCGCGTCGCGGTCGCCATCGCTCACGATGAAACCATCCTGCGACGCGACCACGCCACGCGGATCAATCGCTGCGTTTGCAAGCGGCACGAAGGCGGGATCGCCGTCACCACGCACCTCGATGCCGTCCTCCCAGAGCAGCAGCAACGCACCGTCGGGATCCACCGCAGCCGCACGAAGCGGCCCAGCGGATCTCCGTGGTCTCGCTCGCGATGCGTCGCGCACGAATGCCTGCAATGCCGGATCGGTCCACGCCACGGCACCGTCGTCGAACACCACGCCCGCGCGACCATCACGCCACACCAGATCGCATGCTCGCGCACTGCCAAGCGACGCCTCCGCGCGCACCTCCGACAGCGGCATGCCCG
>CAIPQY010000301.1 GCA_903867275.1 uncultured bacterium
CAGCTACCGCAGCGGCGTGCCGATCGAGCCGTGGCTTTCGGAGCAGTGGTTCGTGAAGGTGACCGACGATCGTCTGCGCGGCGCGGCGCTGCGCGCGATGGAGCCGGCGCAGTTCGACGGCAAGGCGCCGGCGGGCAACGCACCCGGCGACGGTCAGATGAAGTTCTTCCCGGCGCGCTACGCCAAGACCTTCCAGCAGTGGCACGAGAACCTGCGCGACTGGTGCATCAGCAGGCAGCTGTGGTGGGGCCACCGCATTCCGGTGTGGAGCCGCGTGGCGCAGGGCGAGGCAGCCACGATCGGCGCCAACGCACCCGAAGGTGGCGCCATGGTTGCGGTGCCCAGCGCATGGTCGAAGCAGGGCGCCAGTCACCGCGTGCGTCGCCGCGACGATGGATCGCTGGAAGAGCTGCTGTGCCTGCCCGCCAACGCCGATGCGCTTGCGGCCGAGGCGGAGCGCGCAGGATTCACGCAGGATGCGGATGTGCTGGACACCTGGTTCTCCAGCGCGCTGTGGCCGCTGAGCACGCTTGGCTGGCCGACGCCCGACGCGTTCCCCGGCATGGGCGGAATGCTCGAGCGCTACAACCCCAGCGCGGTGCTGAGCACGGCGCGCGAGATCATCACGCTGTGGGTGAGCCGCATGACCATGTTCAACCGCCACTTCCTTGGCGGCAAGGTGCCGTTCCGGCACGTGTTCATCCACCCGGTGATCCAGGATGGATTCGGGCAGCGCATGAGCAAGAGCCTTGGCAACGGTCTGGACCCGCGCGACGTGATCCACTCGCACGGCGCCGACGCGCTGCGCTACACGCTGCTCGACATGACCACCGACACGCAGGACCTGCGCGTGCCCGTGGAGATGATCGATCCGCACAGTGGCGAGACCTTCACCCCCGAATACACGCGCGCGCCAAGCGGTCATCAGGTTGCGGCGCCCGTGCAGAAGAGCCCGAAGCATGCCTCGAAGACCATGGTGAGCAGCTACGGCGCCACCAGCGGTCTGGCCACGCCCAGCGAGGCGCAGCCGCTGGCCCGCAACACCAGCAGTCGCTTCGACATCGGCCGCAATCTGGCCACCAAGCTGTGGAACGCCACGCGCTTCGCGCTGTCGAATGCGCCGGAGCCTGCGGCATCGGTGGATCCGGCGACGCGTCCCGAACTTGACCGCTGGATCCTCTCGCGCGTCGCGCGTGCCGTGCAGCGAGCCGATGCGGCGTTGGCCGACTACCGCTTTAGCGAGTACGCCGCGGCGTGCTACGACGCGCTGTGGCGCGACTTCTGCGACTGGTATCTGGAGGCGGCCAAGCCATCCGCGAAGAGCGACCCCGAGCGCCAGGCGGTGATGCTGGCCAGTCTCGACGCCATCGTTCGCCTGCTGCATCCCGTGATGCCCTTCGTGAGCGAGGCGCTGTGGCCTGCGTTGCAGCAGCGACGCGCATCGAGCATGGTGAAGGGTTTGGCGCTTCCCGCATCGCGGATGCTGGCTGTCGCTGCGTGGCCCGTCGTCTCCGCATCGCTGGTGGATGCCGGCGTGGAGGCGGAGTTCGAGCGCGTGCAGGCGCTGGTGGACGCCATTCGCAACGTGCGCGGTGAGCGACAGGTGCAGCCGAGGCGCATGATCCGTCTCGGCGCCTCCGCACGCGTGCAGTCGCTGTGCACCGCGAGCGATGGCGTGATCGCGGCCATGGCCGGTCTTTCGGGCGTGGTGGGGTTCGGCGAGACGCGTGGTCCCGGTGCGGCGGTGTTCGCCTTCGATGGCGAGGAGTGCTGGCTTGACGGACTGGTGGATCAGGTCGACACGACTGCCGAGCGCGCCCGCCTGGAGAAGGTCGTGGCGGATCGTCGCCGTGCGGCGGAGGGCTATCGTGGCAAGTTGTCGAATGCGGGCTACGTGGCGAAGGCGCCACCCAAGGTGGTGGAGGAGACGCGTGCGATGCTGACCTCCGCGGAAGCCGATCTTGCGGCCGCCGAGCGCGCATTGGCGGAGTTGCAGGGCACCTGATGCGCACGATGTTCGCCATCGCGCTTGCGACGCTGTGCGCCTGCACGCACACGGTGCAGAAGCCCGCTTCGAGTGGCGAGCCGGTGCAGACATCGCAGGCAGTGCAGGCAGCGCAACCGAGCGCTCCCCAGACTGCGGCCATCGTTCCAAACGCGGTGCGCTCATCGACGCCGTGGGACGACGGCGGCGGGCCCGGCGTTCGCGTTCGCACCGAGCACTACAACCTGCATCTGGCGGTGAAGGAGCCGGCCTTCCGCGGCAGTCTTCCTGGCTACATGGAAGCGTGCAACAACGCCTATGCCACGGCGCTCGGTCCGCTTCCCGTGCCGAGTGAACCGCTCGACCTGTACATCTTCGCCTCGCGTGAGCCGTGGGAAGCCTGGACGCGAAAGACCCTCGGCAAGGAAGCGGGCGTGTACCTGTCGCTCGGGCGCGGCGGTTTCACCAGCGACGGCGTGAGCGTGCTGTACGACATCGGTCGCGTGGACACGCTCACCATCGCCGCGCACGAGGGTTGGCACCAGTTCAGCCAGCTGTCGCTCAAGCACCCGTTGCCCACCTGGATGGAGGAAGGCCTGGCCTGCTGGATGGAAGGCACCCGTCAGACGCGCGACGGCTCGCCCACCGCGTTCCGCCCATGGCGCAACTTCGAGCGCTGGAACGAGCTGCGCAATGCGGTGCGCGAGAATCGCCTGATTCCACTCGGCGAATTGCTCGGCAACTCGCCGCAGCAGTGCCTGGAGAAGGGCAAGGACCGCCTGCTCACCTACTACGCGGAGTGCTGGGCGCTGATCCACTTCCTGAACGAGGGCGAGGGCGGCAAGTACCACGACAAGCTGCTGCAGCTGATGCAGGATGCGGCGCAGGGCCGCATCGCGGGTCGCCTGATCGGCAGCCGCGCCATCGCCAATCCGGTGCAGCGTCAGCAGGCGGTGAAGACGCGCGTGGGCAACGCCGTGGTGCTCGAGTACTTCAACCCGGACTTCGCCGCCTTCGAGGAGGAATACCAGCGCTTCATCGAGGCTGTCGCGAAGCGCGGTGCGGGCGACCGCATCTTCCGCGGCGAGAGCCCGCTCACCGAGATGTCGCCGGTGCCGGCAGCGCCAGCGAAGCCGCCAGCGAAGTGAACAGTCCAAGGCTCAGTGCCACGCCGGGCCCGTAGGCGCTCCACAGCAACCCGGTGACCACGCTGGCCGTCAGCGCGCTGACGCCCATGCAACCGAAGGCGATGCCCAGTGCCGCGCCTCGGCGTGCGTGCGGCGCCGCGTCCGCGATCAGCGCCTTGCCCACGCCTTCGTGACACGCCACCGCGAAGCCGTACGCAGCCATCAGCGCGAAGCAGTGCCATCCATCGGTCGCGAATCCGAATCCCAGATACACGAGTCCCTGCAGCATCCAGCCGAACATCAGCACGCGGCGTCGGCCGATGCGATCCGACAATCGCCCCGCTGGCAGGCTGGCCGCCGCGTACACCAGGTTGTACAGCGCGTATGCCAGCACCACCTGCACGGCGCCGAGTCCGAGCTCGCTGCTTCGAAGCAGCAGGAAGGCGTCGCTGGAATTGCCCAGCGCGAACAGCGTGAGCGCCAGCGTGGATCGCCAGAACGAGCGCGTGAATGGTTCCGCACGCTCGGCGTGCGTGGGCGCGGGTCGCGCCGTGTCGCGAGGCACATCGCGCAGCAGGAAGGTGAGCGTCCAGCACGCAAGGCCCGCGGCCGATGCCGCGCCCAGCGTCCAGCGCCAGGCCGCCGCGTGTGCCGGGTCCGCGGTGGCGCCCATCCATGCCAGCAGTGCCGCCGCGATCAGCACGCCGGCCAGCGCGCCGGCGGTGTCCATGGCGCGGTGCAGTCCGAATGCGTGGCCGCGTTGTTCGGCCGGCGCCGCATCCGCCAGCAGCGCATCGCGTGGCGTGGTGCGAATGCCCTTGCCCAGTCGATCCAGCACGCGGCCGGCACCGACCATGGGCCATGCCACGGCCATGGCCACCACCGCCTTGCCCAGCACCGGCAATCCGTAGCCCCACTGGATGTAGGGCACGCGGCGACCTGCGCGATCACTGTGCCACCCCGACAGCGCCTTCATCAGCGTCACCACGGCCTCGGCGCTGCCCTCCACCACGCCGAGCGCGATGGTGCTGGCACCCAGCACGCCTGTCACGTACAGCGGGATCAGCGGGGCGGTCATCTCGCCGCTCACGTCGGCGAGCAGACTGATCCAGCCAAGCAGCACGACCTGTCGTGGAAGGCGCGCCATGCAAAGGTGGGGAGGGGATTCGAACCCCTGAGACCCTTGCGGGCCTGGCCGATTTCAAGTCGGCCGCGTTCAACCGCTCTGCCACCCCACCGAACCAGCCGCATCGTAGCGGCACGCGGTGTGGGTCAGGCGCCGGGCTTCGGCTGCGCTCGCAGTGCGACGTTCGCCTGCTCCAGTTCGGCGGTGCGCTCGCGCAAGGTCTGATGGAGCGCGTCCAGCTGCTTCTGCATCTCGGATTCGCGCATGGAGGCAAGCGCGCGCTGCGCCGACTGCTGCGCGGTCATCATCAGGCGGTGCGTCATCAGCAGGTCGATCAGCGGATCGTTGGGCGGCAGCATGCTGGCCGCAAGACCGAGCTCGCTCAGCCGCTCGAGTTCGGTCACCCACAGGCTGCCCGCGAACAGCAGCTCGTCGTTGCCGGGCAGCGGCACGAAGCCGCCGCGCAACTGCACGAAGGGCTTGTCCAGGCGCAGGATGACCAGTCGGCCCGCGAGATAGGTCTGCACCGCATCGAAGTTGGTCACGTGCAGCGAGGGCTGCATCTCGAAGCGCTTGAACAGCGGGGTGCCGACACCCAGATCGGGCGCCACGCGCTTCAGCAGTGGCGCCACGTGGGTGATGCCCAGCGACCTGTCCACGCGCAGGTGGAAGGGCATCAGCCTGTCCAGCAGGTCCTGCATCTCGGCGGATGGGGCGTTCACCAGTGCACCTCGAACACGTCGGTGTCGCCACCCTCTTCGCGTGGCCTGGTCAGCGTGACCACGGGCTCCAGCTTGTACTTGTGGCCCAGGCCCTTCACCAGACCGATCACCATCGGCGCAAGTCCGGCGCGCTTGGAAACGTAGTCGAGCGTCAGGCTGCGGTCCTTCACGTCGTGCACGCGGAACGAAGGCGGCTTCAGGTTGGGCATCATCAGCGCCACACGCACATGCATGGCATCGAGATTGGCAAGCGCCTCGGGGAAGGTGGTTCCAAGCTGGTCGAGCAGCGCGCCGTATCCGCGCTGCGCTGTGAAGGCCACCCAGTGCACGCCGATCGCCTCCACCAGTTCCGCGCCGCCACGACCCGTGGCTTCGCAGGTGG
>CAIPQY010000302.1 GCA_903867275.1 uncultured bacterium
CCGGTCACGTCCACCAGTGTGGCCACGAAGGGTGCGCTGCTGGTGGCTGGATCCAGTTTCACGGCACGCAGCGCGAAGGGCAGCATGCTGCCGGCCACCGTGCCGAAGGTGACCACGCCCACCAGGCTCACCCACACCGTCACGGCCAGGCGGGTGGCATGCGGGCCATAGTCGGTCCATCCCATCTGCTGCCACAGGATGACGCGCATGAACCCGATGGCACCAAGCCAGCCGCCGAGCAGCAGGCCCGATCCAACCTCGCGCAGCAGCACGCGCCACCAGTCGCGCAGGGTGAGCTCGGTGAGGGCCAGGGATCGCACGATCAGCGTGGCGGCCTGACTGCCGGAGTTGCCGCCGCTCGAGATGACCAGCGGAATGAAAAGCGCAAGCACCACGGCTGCGGCGATCTCCGACTCGAAGCGCGCCATGGCGGTGGCGGTGAGCATCTCGCCGACGAACAGCACGGAGAGCCACAGCCCGCGCTTGCGCAGCAGGGTCGTGAAGGCGGTGCGCGCGTAGGGCGTGTCGATGGCTTCGAGACCACCGAGGCGCTGCGCCATCTCGGTGTCCTCCACCTCGCTCATGTCGATCACGTCGTCGAAGGTGATGATGCCAAGCAGCTTGCCCGCGTCATCCACCACCGGCAGCGCCACGCGGTCGTAGCGCCGGGACAGCTGCACCACCTCGGGCAGCTCGGTGCGCACCGGAATGGTGACCAGCGGGCGGGATTGCAGCGCGCCCACGCGTGCCTGCGCATCGGCGCGCACCAGATCGACCAGTCGCAGGTCGAACAGCAGCGTGCCGGCGCGGTCGATCACATAGACCACGTTCATGGTCTCGACCCGCCGCGTGGAGCGGCGCACCGTGTCCAGCGCCTCGGCGGCCGTCATGTCGGGTGCCAGCGAGACGAATTCCGGCGTCATCACGTGCCCGGCCGTGCCGTCGGGATAGCCGAGCAGCGTGCGGGTGGCCGCGAGGGCCTGCGGGCTGAGCGATTCCAGCACCTGGCGCGTGACCTCGCCCGGCAGTTCATCGAGCAGCGACACGCGATCGTCGGGCGTCATGCCGTCGAGCACGTCGCGCAACTGATCGCTGGAGAGCGAGGAGACGAGTTCGGTCTGTCGATCCACCGGCAGACAGGAGAACACGGCCGCGGCACGATCCTTCGCGAGCAGCCGGAACACGATGCCTTCGTCCTCGGTGGGCAGATCGATCAGGATGTCCGCCAGGTCGGCGTCATCGAGCCCATGCATGATGCCGCGAAGACCGCTCCAGTCGCGCGCCGCGATGAGTTCCTCGACCTCGACCTGGAGCAGATGCCCGAGCATGCCGCCGCAGCCTAGCGACGGATCGTTGTCGCGACAGTGCCTCGGCCGATCAATTCCAGCCGAAAGCGTAGAAGAGTGCGCTGAACAGCAGGTCGGCGAGGACCACCGTGACCACGGTCTGCACCACGGTGTCGGTGGTGGCGCGGCCCACACCCGCCGCGCCGCCGGTCACGCGCAGGCCGTTGTGGCAGGCGATCAGGCCAAGGATGGTGCCGAACACGCCGGCCTTGAACAGGCCGGTGGTGAAGTCGCCCACCTTGAGCTGGTTGATCGTGTTGTTCTTGTAAAGCTCGTAGGGGATGTCCAGGAAGAACACGCCCGTGACGCCACCCATGATCACGCTGGTGAGGTCGCCGATGACCGCCAGCAGCACCAGGCTGATGGTGGTGGCGACCACGCGCGGAACCACCAGGAATCGCACGGGGTCAAGCGCCATGCTCTCGAGCGCCTCGATCTCCTCGCCGACCACCATGGTGCCGATTTCGGCGGCGATGCTGGCGCCTGCGAAGCCCGTCAGCACGATCGCCGCCACCAGCGGGCCCAGCTCGCGGAACACCGCGACGGCGATCAAGTTGGCCACCTTGTCGGTCTGACCGAAGTCACGCAGGCTGGGGGAGGTCTGGAGCGCGAGGATGATGCCGATGCAGCCGGAAACCAGCATCACGATGGAGATGCTGCGAACGCCCACGCGAACCATCTGCGCCACGGCGGCAGGGAACCCGAAGCGCACGCGACGCAGCAGCAGCGCTCGATGCAGCCACTGAAACACCAGTGCGCCCAGCAGCGTGACGGCACCCACGAGCTCGAATGTGGCAAGCCACTTTTCGGCCCACTGGTTCGCTGCGCCGCGGGCGGTGGTGCTGAGGCGTGTCATGCGGATGCCTGCGGCGTTCAGCCCTGCAGCGCCTGCTCACGCGTGTCGAAGATCGCGAACACCGTGTTAAGGCGCGCGATCTCCAGGATGCTCTTCACGCGCGCCGTAAGGCCGCAGAGCTTCAGGGGCGTCTGGCCCTTGCGTGCGTTCTGCAGCGCTTCCACCATGGTGGCCAGACCCGAGCTGTCCATGTAGGGCACGCTGGAAAGATCCAGCACCAGTGCCGCCGGCTTCTTCTGGAGCGAGTCGGTGATGGCCTTGCGCATCACCGGCGAACGGGCCATGTCCACATCGCCCTTGGGCGCCAGGATCGTTGCGCCGTTTGAGGTATCGATCGCGATCTCGAGGGTGGGGCCTGGCTGCATGGCGCGATGGTAGTGGCGGGGCAGGTTCGCTGCCACCGCAACGGACTCAGGCGGTGGTTGCGGCGGCCTGCGGGGTTGCCCGCTTTTCCAGCACCACGCGCATGCCGCCGTCGGTGCGCGGCAGGTGCTCGAAACGATCCACCAGTGTGCGCATCAGGTGCATGCCCAGACCGCCCGGTCGGATGTCCTCCAGATCGCGGCTCTGCAGCGCCTCGGGGTCCACCGTTCGGGCGCGATCCTCGATAACCACGCGGATCCCGGCGCCGTCCTGAAGGGTGGAGATCGCGATCCAGATGCGGCCGTTGGGGTGGCAGTCGTATCCATGGCGGATGACATTGGTGAGCGCCTCGTCCATCGCGAGGATCAGATGGCAGGCGGCCAGATCATCCAGACCTTCGTGCGCCGCCATGGTGTTCACAAGCGCTCGCACCGGGGCCAGCAGTTCAGGGCGACTGAGGATCTGCAGATGGATGGCGGGATCGTGGAAAGGCTCGCTCACGTCACCGCGCCTCCGGCGGGGTGAGGCCGCGATCCTTGCACCACTTCACCCAGGCCTCGATGGCGGAAGCGCGATCAAGGCGATCGGCGGCCCAGTCGTAGCCGTTGGTGGTTCCGGTGAGCGTGACGAGCGTGCGCTGTGCGGTCCACCGGACCAGTGGATCCTCGCTCGAGAGCGATGGCAGGATCCTGGGCACGTCCTGTTCATGACCCGAGCGCCCCATGGTTTGCAACGCCTGGATGCGATCCATCGAGTCCGTGGACGACGCCGAGGGCGTGTTGCAGCCGGACAGCGTGATCAGCGAAAGC
This sequence comes from uncultured bacterium, assembly GCA_903867275.1. GTDB lineage: Bacteria > Planctomycetota > Phycisphaerae > Phycisphaerales > SM1A02 > SYAC01. The sequence continues at coordinate 3,375 of CAIPQY010000302.1, forward strand.
ACCGCGATTGTGAAGGGGCGACGGGTCACCATTCCATTTGTACCATCGGATTTCCAACCGGAAGCCCATGACCCCAGCCGCCAACAACACGCCCGACACGATCCTGGTGCTCGATTTCGGCAGCCAGTACGCACAATTGATTGCACGCCGCGTGCGGGAAGCCGGCGCCTTCAGCCTGCTCGTGTCGCCGGGCGAGTCGGTGGAGCGGCTGCGCGCCATGAAGCCCAAGGGCATCATCCTGAGCGGCGGACCGGCAAGCGTGAGCGACAAGGGTGCGCCCACCTGTGACAAGGCCATCTTCGAGCTGGGTGTGCCGGTGCTGGGCATCTGCTACGGCATGCAGCTTGGTTGCAGCCTGCTGGGCAGCCGCGTGGACAAGGCGCCCGCCCGCGAGTATGGCCGCACGCGTCTGGATGTGAAGCAGGCCGACGGCTTGATGAAGAACATCGCCAGCCCGACCACCGTGTGGATGAGCCACGGTGATCAGGTGGCCGACCTGTCGAAGGACTTCGAGATTCTGGCCAGCACGCCAAGCTGCCCGCATGCCGCGGTGAAGCACCGCAGCCGCGACTTCTGGGGCGTGCAGTTCCATCCCGAGGTCACGCACACGCCCTGCGGCGAGGACATCCTGCGCAACTTCCTGCAGCAGGCCTGTGGCTGCACGGGCACATGGGCCATGGCGGACTTCCTGGAGCGCGAGGTGGAGCGCGTGCGCGCCCAGGTTGGCACCGACCGCGTGATCTGCGGACTTTCGGGTGGCGTGGACAGCGCCGTGGCCGCGGCGCTGATCGCGCGCGCGGTGCACAAGCAGCTCACCTGCATCTTCGTGGACAACGGCCTGCTGCGAAAGAACGAGCGCGAGCTGGTGGAGAGCGCCTTCCGCAACCACTTCGATGCCGAGCTGCGCGTGGTGGATGCGAGCGAAGCGTTCCTGTCCGACCTGAAGGGCATCGAGGATCCGCAGGAGAAGCGCAAGCGCATCGGGCATCGCTTCATCGAGGTGTTCAAGCAGGCGGCGGCCGAGGTTGGCCCTGGCGTGAAGTTCCTGGCGCAGGGCACGCTGTATCCCGATCGCATCGAGAGCGGCCAGAGCCACGCGGGCACAGCGGCCAACATCAAGCTGCACCACAACGTGGGCGGGCTTCCCGAAGATCTGGGGTTCGAACTGGTGGAGCCGCTGCGAGACCTGTTCAAGGACGAAGTCCGCCGGCTCGGCGAGGTGATGGGTCTGCCGCCCACGCTGGTATGGCGACATCCGTTCCCGGGGCCGGGTCTTGCGGTGCGCATCATCGGCGACATCACGCGCGAGCGACTGGCGCTGCTGCGCGAGTGCGACCACATCCTGCTGGAAGAGATCCAGGCAGCCAACCTGTACCGCGGCACCAGCCAGGTGTTCGCGGTGCTGCTGCCCATTCGCAGCGTGGGCGTGATGGGCGACGGCCGCACCTACGACAGCGTGGTGGGCATCCGCGCGGTGGAGACCACCGACTTCATGACCGCCGATTTCTGCCGCCTGCCGTGGGACGTGCTGGCGCGGGTGAGCAGCCGCATCGTGAACGAGGTGCGAGGCGTGAGCCGCGTGGTGTACGACGTGACCACCAAGCCACCCGCCACGATCGAGTGGGAGTGAGGCCCGATCGCGGGTGCGCCGGCTTGGAGATGCGCCTTCAGCGGGCTACGCTGTCCGCATGTACGACGTGATCGGAGACGTGCACGGCCATGCCGAGGAGCTTGTGGAGCTTCTCGAGCGCATGGGCTACCGCCGCGATGGCGGCGCGTTTCGTCACGCGGATCGCACGGCGATCTTCCTGGGTGACTGGATCGATCGCGGGCCGAACATCCGGCAGGCGCTTCAGGTGGTGCGCGAGATGGTGGAAGGTGGCGCCGCCAAGGCGGTGCTTGGCAACCACGAGACCAACGCGCTTGCGTACGCCACGCCAAAGTCGGCCACGCACGCGCCGCTGCACGCGCAGGACTGGTGCCGTTCGCGCACCGATCGCAACCACAGCATTCACGCCGCCACGCTGAAGCAGATTCCGGCCGCGGAGTGGGCGGGCTGGCTGGACTGGTTCCGCGGCATTCCGTGGTGGCTTGATCTGGGCGACCTGCGCTGCGTGCACGCATGCTGGGACGACGCCGCCATGCACACGCTCTCGCGCGCCTTCGGGCCGCGCTGGCAGAGCACGCCCGAGGTGATCCGCGCGGTGCATCACCGTGGCTCGCCTGAAGCGCAGGCGTTCGAGGCGATCCTGAAGGGGCGCGAGGTGGATCTTCCCGAGGGCGTGTCGCTGCCCGACCCCGAGGGCCATCGACGCACCGCGATTCGCGCGCGCTGGTTCGAGCCGGCGGACGGTCGCACCTATGCCGACATCTCGCTGCCGGCGCGCGAAGGCGTGCCTGCGCAGCCGCTTCCGAGCGATTTCGTGGCTTCCTGGAGGCACTATCCGCCCGACGCGCCGCCCGTGGTGGTGGGGCATTACTGGCTTTCGCCCGCGGTGGATCCCGCGCCGCTCGCGCCCAATGTGGCGTGCGTGGACTACTCGGTGGCGAAGGGCGGGCGGTTGGCGGCGTACCGCTGGGATGGGGAGCATGCGCTGCGCGCCGATCGGTTCGTGACGGTGCCGGCGAAGCCTTCGGCTGACGAAGTGCGCGCCGACTCCGATAGCATTCGGGCATGACGACCGCCACCGCGCGACCTGACGCATCGCCATCACCGATCGTTCCACCGCTGGCCCAGCGACCCGAGGTCGCCCAGGCCATCGACACGGTGATTCGTGCCGCAGACGACACGACGAAGGATCTGGTGGGTGCGCGCCCCGCGCGCGATGGCGGCAAGGAAACACTGCACGCGTGGCTGGAGCGCGCCAAGGCGGTGCGTGCGCGCGGCGGCTACTACCCCTATGTGGGCAGCGGTCGCGGTCGCGGCGCGCTGGTGGAGCTGCTTGATGGCAGCGTGAAGTGGGACCTGATCAACGGCATCGGCGTGCACATGTTCGGGCACGGCGACGCCGGCATGATGCGCGCCTCGATGCAGGCCTCGATGAGCGACGTGGTGATGCAGGGCAACCTGCAGTTCAACGCCGACAGCGTGGCGTTTGCGGAAGTGCTGTGCGCCGAGGCCGCGCGGGCAAGCCGCCTGAAGCACTGCTTCGTCACCAATTCGGGTTGCATGGCGAACGAGGCCGCGCTGAAGGTGTGCCAGCAGAAGACCGACGGCGCGCCGCGGGTGCTGGCCTTCAGCGACTGCTTCATGGGTCGCAGCGTGGCCATGAGCCAGATCGGCGACGAACCCGCCTATCGGCAGGGCGTGGCCCTGAACGTGCTGGTGGACTACATCCCGTTCTACAACCCCGAGATGGGCGAACGCAGCATCGAGATGAGCCTGTGGCACCTGAAGGAGTGCATCCGTCGCTGGCCGGGTCAGCACGCGTGCTTCGCCTTCGAGCTGATCCAGGGCGAGGGTGGCTTCAACACCGCGCCACGCGAGTTTCATGTGGCGCTGATGAGCGCGTGCCGCGAGGCGGGCATTCCGGTGTGGGATGACGAGGTGCAGACCTTCGGGCGCACCAGCAGCATGTTCGCGTACGAGGCGCTGGATCTGGGCGAGTACATCGACGTGGTGACGATCGGCAAGATGAGCCAGGCGTGCGCATGTCTGTACACGGAGGCCATGAATCCGAAGGCGGGTCTGCTGAGCGGCACCTTCAGCGCCAGCGTGACCGCCTTCCACACCGGCCTGAGCGCGCTGCAGCGCATGCGTGATGGCGGGTACTACGGCGCGGAGGGCCGCATCGCCAGGCTGCATGCGGCGTTCCGCACGCATGCGGAGGCGCTGGTGAAGCGGCACCCGGAGCGGTTCCCGCCCATCCGCACGGCCTTCGGTCGCGAGAGCCGACAGTTCGTGGGCGGAACGGGCGGCATGATGCGCCTGACGCCCTTCGGCGGCGACAAGGAGCGCATCGGTCGCCTGCTCCAGAACCTGTTCGAGGACGGCGTGATCGCCTTCATCTGCGGTCACGGTCCGCATCATCTGCGGTTCCTTCCGCCGATCGGCGTGATGGAGCCGAAGGATTTCGAGCCCGTGTTCGAGATCCTCGAGAAGAGTCTGGCCCAAACCACCTGAAGCGAGGCGATCCATGTTCGTGATTCGACAGGCGATGCCGGACGATCTTGCCACGCTGCTGAAGCTGGCGAAGATGGTGCACTTCCTGAACCTGCCCGCCGACCGCGACCTGATCGCGGCCAAGATCGC
>CAIPQY010000303.1 GCA_903867275.1 uncultured bacterium
TCCCGGCCAACCCGGTGGTGGCAACGTGGTGCTCGGCGAGGTTGTGTGGATGCATGTGGATGAAACGATGATGGACGAGCGCTATCGCGTGCACGCCGATCGCCTGCAGGCCGTTGGCCGCATGGGTGGGTTCAGCTACTGCGCCACGCGCAACGGCTTTGACGTGCCGCCCGGCATCGCCGCCCTCCGTCCCGCATGAGGAGGGACGGGGGTCGTTATTGGAACCGCCAACGCGACGCGATCGCGCAATTCACGCCGCGTCTCTCGCGCGCTCACATCAGCCGTTTCGTCGCGCGAAGTCGCGCATGAAGTCGGCCAGCGCCTTCGCGCCCTCGACCGGCATCGCGTTGTACATGCTGGCGCGAATGCCGCCGGTGCTGCGGTGACCCGCGAGGCCATCCATGCCGTTGGCGGCCGCTTCGGCCACGAACGCCGCATCGATCTTCTCGTTCGGTCCGCGGAACAGCACGTTGATCGGGCTCTGGCACCAGCGCTCGGCGTGCGCCTTCCAGAAGCCGCCACTCTCGTCGATGGCCTTCAGCACCGTGCCGCTTCGCTCGCCGGCCAGCTTCTGCATGCCCTTCACGCCGCCGTTGCGCTCGATCCATTGGCACACCAGGCCCACCACATGGATGCCGAAGGTGTTGGGCGTGTTCGGACGGCTTTCGCCCTTGTCGAACTCGTCGTAGCGCAGCATGCTGGGCAGTCGGCGGCACTGCTTCTCCAGCAGGTCGCGGCGGATCAGCACCATGGTCATGCCGCTGGGGCCCAGGTTCTTCTGCGCCGCCGCGTACACGAAGCCGTGATCCTTCAGGTCCAGCGGTTCGGCGAAGATGTCGCTGCTGGCGTCGCGCGCCAGCCATCCACCCGGCGCCGCCGTGGGGGTCACGGACCACTTGGTGCCATCCACGGTGTTGTTGCTGCACCAGTGGTGATAGGCGGCACCCGCGCTGGGCTTCGCTTCGCCCTCGCGCGGCGTGCGATTGAACGCGAACGGCGTGCCGTCGAAGGTGATGTTCACCTTGCCGACCATCTTCGCGTCGGCGATCGCCTTGGTCGCCCACAGGCCGGTGTCGGCGTAGTCCGCGTGCCCGCCCTCGGGCAGGAAGTTGAGCGGAAGCATGCCGAACTGCAGCGTGGCGCCGCCCGGAATGAACAGGCCGGCCCAGTCCGAACCCGCGCCCGCCACGCGCATGAACGCCGCGTGACTCTCCACCAGCAGTCGATCGAACAGCGGACCGCGGTGGCTGTGCTCCAGGATGCCGATGCCGCTGCCCCACAGATCGACCAGGTCCTGCTGCAGCTGCTGCAGCACATCCAGCGGCAGCGCCGCCGGGCCCGCGCTGAAGTTGAACACGCGGCCACTGGCCATGGGGCGAACGGGTGCATTTCGACGCAGGGATTCAACGGTGCTCATGCGCGCCTCACGATGGTGAAAAGGCCTGCACTCAGCACGGCCGGGTTCTTGCGGATCGAGGTCAGGTGCTCATCGTTGGGCGCCTGATCCAGGTGGATGCGGGCCATCGCCGCTTCGCCACCCTCGTAGATGATGTTCTCCATCTCCTCCACGTTGATGCCGGCCTGGCCCAAGGTGTAGAAGACATGCGCCAGCACGCCGGGGCGATTCAGGTGCCGCACGCTCAGCAGCGTGGTGGCGGGCGTCTGGCGCGCGCGGTTCACGCAGTTGGGCGCGGTGCCCTTGTCGAGCCACTCGCGGATCACGCGCACGCTTTCACTGGCCACCGCATGGGCGGCCTGCTCGGTGTTGGCGCCCACGTGGAACGTTCCGTACACGCCCGACAGCTTCGCCAGCGGATGGTCGAACGCGGCATGATCCTTCTCGGGCTCGCGCGCGAACACGTCCAGGCCCGCGCGGATGCCGCGATCCTTCACCGCAGCGGCCAGCGCGCTCTCGTCGATCACGCGTCCGCTCGAGATGTTCACCAGGATCGCGCCCGGCTTGAGCGCGTTCATGAACTTCTCGCCCACCAGGCCGTCGGTCTCCTCGTTGGTGGCCACGCACACGCACACCACATCGGCCAGCTTGGCCAGATTCACGATGTTGGCGCAGTAGTGCACGCCCGCTGCATCAGCCTTCTCCTCGGTCAGGTGACGGCTCCATGCCACCACACCCATGCCGAAGGTCTTCGCGCGCCGCGCGATCTCCATGCCCACCTGACCCAGACCCACGATGCCCATGGTGCGCCCGTGCAGGCCAGCGCTCTTCATGAAGTCGGCGCGATCCCACTTGCCCTCGCGCATGCGCATCACCTGATCCGGCACGCGGCGGTCGCACGCCAGCACCAGCGCCCACGCCAGCTCCGCCACCGCATGCGCGTTGCGCCCGGGGCAGTTGCTCACGAACACGCCGCGCTTGCTTGCCGCAGCCAGATCGATCTCGTCCACGCCGGCGCCCGCCTGCACGATCAGCGACAGTCGCTGACAGGCCTCGATGGCCGCGGCCGTCACGGCCGTCTCCCGCACCACCAGCACCTCGGGCTGCAGCGCAGCCAGGCGTGCCGGAAGATCGGCGGCGGTCAGCTCGGGCTCATGCAGGGTTTCGCAGCCAAGATCGCGAAGGGACCGCAGGCCCGCCGCCTCGAAGGCATCGGCCACCAGAATGCGGGCCGTGGCGCGGCTACCGGGCAGCGGCGCGTCGTTGCGGCGGGTGAAGGTCGTCATCCTGCGATTGTAGTGCAGCGCGCGGCGATTCCAGAGGGCATGGCCCGCGACCCACGCCTCAGCCGTGATGGTGCAGCCACAGGCCCGAACGCACCCGCGGCTCGAACCAGGTGCTGCCGGCCGGCAGGCGCTCGCCGGCGTCCGCCAGCAGCGTGAGTTCCCGAACGGGCGGGTGCGAAAGCACGATCACCGATCCCCACGCCCCCCCAGCCAGCGACGCCTGCAGTTGCATCACGCGATCCTCGCCGGGCCGGTTCGCCGTTGCCGCAAGCGCATCCGCCCCCAGCACCGCACGCAGCAGCGCATCCAGTCGACCCGATTCGGTGGCATCGGCGAGCGTTGCCCCGAGCGGGGGCGGTGGAAGCCTGAAACGCATCCAGACTGGCGCGCCATCACGCACCACGCACGCGTCGGCGAATCCCGCTGCGGGCATGCCAGGTTCGGCCACCAGCTCCGCATTCGCCTGCAGCCAGGCATGCCATGCCGCATCGGCGGATGGACGCACCAGGCGCGGCGACCATCGCGCAAACACCTCGTTCAGCGGAAGCAGCATGCACAGCACCGGGTCATTGGGCTGCAGGTTCTGCAGCCGATGATGCCCCTCGAGCACATAGGCGCCGCGAATCTCGGCGAACGCCGTGGCCAGATCCGCCGCGCGACGCCCGCTCCACAGCGTGTGCGTGGCGCCGTCGCCCGCCACCACATGGAACAGCGGGCGATCGTTCACCTCGCGCTCGAACAGATCGGTGATCACCTCGTTGGTCTCGAACCCCAGGATCACCGAGTCCACCTGCGCGGCGCAGCGCTCGGTCAGCAGTCGCCACTGCGCCGCGTCCTCGCCGCGCGCATGACGATGGGCTCGAATCACGCCGTTGGTGAATGCGTCGGCGCGAA
>CAIPQY010000304.1 GCA_903867275.1 uncultured bacterium
CCACCTCAGCGCGCGCCTGGCGGCCTGCACCAACCACGATCGCCATCACCGCCACCACCCAGATTTGCATCATGCGCCGCATCACTTGATCGCATCTCCTGCCGCCCCGGAATGGAGCGCGCGCAGTCATTATGCGCCGGGCGCGGAGCGGAGCAAGCACGAAAGACCGGCGTTTTTGAATTTGGAGTGAGTGGGCGTTGGGTAAGGGTTGGTCGCAAGTGCGAAGGGACGGGGGTCCTTATCCGCGGCTGCGCCGCCGATAAGGACCCCCGTCCCTCAACGCCTACCGCCGATTCACCGCCGCCATCGCGCGCTCGTACACCGCGTCCACCTTCGCGGCGGCGCCGTCCCAGGTGATGCCGCGCACCTCGAAGTAGCCGCTGTCGCGCAGCGTGCGCTGCAGCGGGGGGTGGCGCAGCACGGCCACGATCTTGTTGGCCATGTCGTCCACATCCCAGAAGTCGCACTTCAGCACGTTGGTCAGGATCTCGCCCACGCCGCTGGTGCGGCTGATGATCACCGGCACGCGATTGCCCATGGCCTCCAGCGGCGCGATGCCGAAGGGCTCGCTCACGCTGGGCATCACGTACAGGTCGGCGATGCTGAACACCTTCTGGATGTCCTTGCCGCGCAGGAAGCCCGTGAACAGCACCTTGTTGCCGATGCCCATGGCCGCGGCCATCTCGATCATGCGCTGCGCCTGGTCGCCGTTGCCGGCCACCACGAACTTCACGCCATCCATCACGTCCAGCACGCGCTTGGCGGCGGCGATGAAGTATTCCGGGCCCTTCTGCATGGTGATGCGGCCGAAGTACAGCACCACCTTCTCGGTCTGCTTGATGGGCTCGATGCCGGCGCCCTTGGGGTCCAGCTCCACGCCGTTGTACACCACGTCGATCTTGTCGGGGTTCACGCCGTAGCGGTTCACGCACAGGTTGCGCGTGAGCATGCTCACCGCGATCACCCGCACCGCGCCGTGCATGCCGCGGCGCTCGATGTTGTAGATGGGCTGGTTCACGTGCTCGCCGCTGCGGTCGAACTCGGTGCTGTGCACGTGCACCACCAGCGGCTTGCCGGTCATGCGTGCCACGGCCAGGCCCGCGGGATAGGTGAGCCAGTCGTGCGCGTGGATCACGTCGAACTGGTGGTCGCGCGCCGCGGCCACGCAGAAGCGCGCGTAGCGCTCGCTCTCGGCGATCAGGTCGCCGCCGTAGTCGCTGCTGCGCGAGTGGAAGGGCTCGGCGCCGCGGCCACCCGACTCGGGCACCGCGTCCTGCACGGCCAGTTCCGACAGCAGCACCGTGCGCGTGGCGGCGTCGATGTGGTCAGGCAGCTTCAGCACGCGGCGCAGCTCGGCGGATTCAAGCGCCAGGCGCAGCAGCGCCGGTGGCAGCGAACTGCTGTAGGGCTCGGGCGCCGTCATGGGCAGGCCCAGCGTGGTGACATGCTTCAGTTGCCTGGTGATCTGCTCCAGCATCTCGCCCGCGACCATGGTTCGCGTGGTGGCCTGCGCTTCGCGCGTCACCAGCACCGCTTCGGGCGGGGGCAGGGATGGATGGCCGGGCGCGCTGCCCGGGCTGATCAGGTTCACGTGGCTCGCGAACGACGACTGCACATGCTTGGGCAGCACGAAAGTCACGTCCACATCGCGGCGGTCCAGCGCCTTGGTCAAGCCGTAGCACGCCGTGCCAAGACCACCCGAGATGAACGGGGGGAATTCCCAGCCCAGCATGAGCACGCGCCGCGACACGATTAGTCCTCGTCGCCTCCGGCCATGTCGCCCAGATTGCGGAAGGCGGCCTCGTAGGCCAGCAGCCAGGTCGCCACATGCGCGGCCGCCGCGGAGGGGGCCTGGTCGGCGGACATGGGCACGCGACTGGTGAACACGTAGCTGCGGTCGTCGGCGCGGTAGTGCTTGGGCGGCTCCACGGGGCCTTCGCCGCCGAGTTCCACCAGCTCTTCCTCGATCAGTTCTTCCATCGGATCGCCGAAGTGCATCAGGTCGGTCTCGATGCTCTCGCTCAGCCAGCGGTCGGCGGTGCTCAGGCTCACGGACCAGCCGTCGTGCTGGCGCGCCACCGTGTACCACGCCTCGGCTGCGGCATCCTTCGCGCGGCAACGCAGCGTGTTGTCGAGCAGCTGCACCTCACCAAAAACGCCATGCTCGCGCGCGATGTCCGCCACGCTTTGCAGGAATGCCGCCACATCCGTCATGTGATCTCCTTGGGTATGCACCGGACCGCCGATCATAGCCAAACCCGATTGTTCCCATTCCCGCAGGAACTGCATCTGTGGCCCAAATGTGGCCGCGCCTGAACCTAGACTGAACGCATGGCAGCCACGGATCCGGCTCGAACCGACGCACCCTGGGACACGCGGCGCTTGCTGCAGTGGATCACCGGCTTCCTTGCCGAACGCACCATCGACTCGCCGCGCGTGTGCGCCGAACTGCTGCTGTCGCACGTGATCGGTTGCGAGCGCACGCGGCTGTACATGGAGGTGGATCGCCCCGCCTCGCCCACCGAGCTCGCGCGCCTGCGAGAACTGGTGAAGCGCGCAGGCCAGCACGAGCCGGTGCAGTACCTGGTGGGTGAGACCTGGTTCCATGCGCGTCCCTTTCATGTGGATCGCAGCACGCTGATTCCGCGACCGGCCACCGAAACACTGGTCGAGCTGGCGGTGCAGTGGGCGCGAGAGCGTGGTGGCCCGGTGCGCATGCTGGATGTGTGCACGGGCTCTGGTTGCGTGGCCATCAGCGTGGTGGCCGCGCTGATCACGCCGCGACGTGGAACCACCGAGCCACCGGTGTCGCCCATGGAGGCCACCGCCGTGGCCAGCGATCTGGTGCCCGCCGCGATCGATCTGGCGCTGCGCAACGCCACGCGCCACGGCCTGCAGGCACGCATCGAGTTCCGAACCGGCGACCTGTTCGAGTCGCTGCAGGCGAGTGAAGCCGAGAGTTTCGACCTGATCACCGCCAATCCGCCCTACATCAGCGATGCCGAATGGGCGCAGTGCGAACCCAATGTGCGCGATCACGAGCCGGCCACGGCGTTGCGTGGTGGTGGCGATGGTCTGCGCATCGTCACGCCGCTGCTGCAACAGGCGCCGCGCTGGCTGAAGCCCGGCGGTCGGTTGCTGGTGGAGATCGCCGCGTCGCAGGGCGAGGCGGTGCAGCGATTGGTGCAGGCGAACGCCGCGCTTGCGTGGCGCGCCATGCAGAAGGATCACGAAGGACTGGATCGCGTGCTGGTGGCCGACCGCGCCGCGTGAGCGCGATCAGTTCTCGCCGCTGCCGCCGGTGCCGGTGGTGAGCGCCTTCTCCACCTCTTCAAGCAGCTGCTGCGCCTGGAAGGGCTTGAACAGGAAGCAGTGCAGGCCTTCCTGGCTGCTGCGCACGATGCTGTGGTGCGGGTCGTAGCCGAAGCCCGTCATCAGGATCACGGGCAGGTTGGTGTCGAGGTCCTTGGCGGCGCGGAAGATCTCGTAGCCGTTGCGATCGGGCATGCGCACATCGGAGAGCACCATCTCGAAGGGCTGGCCCGCGGCATGCGCGGCGCGAAGCGCATCGATCGCGGCGCCGCCGGTCTCGAACACGGTCACGTTGGCTTCCTGCTGACCCAGGATGGTGGCGATGGCCTCGCGAATGCCTGGCTCGTCATCCACCACCAGCACGCGACGACCCTTCAGCAGGCCCGCGTCGGGCGCGGCCTTCTCCACGCGATCCACACCCAGCACGCCGCGGAAGCCTTCGGATGCGGCCTTCAGGCGCTTTTCAAGCGTGCCCAGGTTCGATTCGAGTCGCTGCAGCGCTTCGGCCACGGGGCCAGCGGGCGCGGCGGCCTTGGCGGCATCCAGCGCCTCGCGCACGCTGCGCACCGGCACCGCGATCTCTTCGCGCACGCTGCCGCTCACGCGCTGGTTGGTGGTGTAGCGCTCCACGATCAGCATGTCGAGGATGTTCAGCGCCATCGCCACGTAGCGACCGTACAGCTCCAGCAGCAGGCGATCCTCTTCCTCGAAGGCGCGCGGATCGCCGCTCTCGAGATTGGCGGTGCCCACCACGCGGTCGTGCAGCAGCAGCGGGGCGGTGAGCGCGCAGCGGCAACCGGCAAGACCCTGCATGTAGCGGCTGTCATGCTGCGGATCGCGGCACAGCACGCTTTCGCCGGTGGTGGCCACCCAGCCGGTGATGCCGTGGCCTTCGGGTTCGGCCTTCATCTGCTGACCGATGGCCAGCGGCTCGATGCCGCGATGCATCACCAGTTCCAGCACGCGACTCTTGCGATCGAGCAGGCGCACCTCGAAGTTGGCCGCGCCGAACAGATCGCGCATGCCCTGCTCGATGCGGCCCTCGATCAGCTTCAGTCGCTCGGCCACGTTCAGCGGGTTCACGATCACCGCGTCCAGGTCGAGCAGGCTGGCGCCGGCAGCGTCCACCGCCTCCACGCGATCCAGCAGGCGCTGGCGCGGCGACACGTTCATCAGCGTGGCCAGCGCGCGATCGGTGGTCTCGGCAACGCCCAGCGGCGACACCACCACCTCGAAGCTTCGGCCACTCGCGCGGAAACGCTTCAGCTGCACGCGACGCGGTCGCGCGGCATCGCGCAGGCACTCGCGCGCGGCGTCGGCGAACTTGCGGAGGGTTTCGGGTTCCTGCGCGGCGAGTCGGCCGCTCATCCACAGGATCTCGCCCGTGGCATCCACCACGCCCACGCCATCGGCCAGCTCCTGCAGCAGCGTCGCTGCGTCGAAGGTGCCGGTGTCGTGGCTGGGTGTGGGCATTGGGGAAAGTGTAGGGGTGCGCGGGTCGAATGTTCCGTACACTCATCGACCGACGAGATACCCATGCTTCAAGCCGAAGGCCTGGTCAAGCGTTTCGGCAACCAAAATGCCGTGAATGGCGTGAATCTGCACGTCGCAGCGGGGTCGGTATGCGGTTTTCTCGGTCCCAACGGCGCCGGCAAGAGCACCACGCTGCGCATGGTGGTGGGGGTGCAGCCGCCGGACGCGGGCACGATTCGCGTGGACGGCCTGGATGTGTGGGCCAACCCCGAGCGCGCGCGAGGCTGCATTGGTTGGCTGCCCGAGCGCACGCCGTTGCACCCGGACGCACGCGTGGAGGAATTCCTTGCGTGGTCGGCGCGACTGCATGGCGTGGCCTCGGCTGCGGTTGGCACCAGCGTGGATCGCGTGGTGGAGCAGTGCGAGTTGCGCGAGGTTCGTCGGCGCGCTTGCCGCGTGCTGAGCCGTGGCTATCGCCAGCGCGTGGGCATCGCCGCCGCACTGGTGCACGCGCCGCGTCTGCTGGTGCTGGATGAACCCACCGCGGGCCTCGACCCGGCGCAGGTGCTGCTGTTCCGATCGCTGCTGCAGTCGCTGAAGGGTTCCACGGCGGTGCTGCTGAGCACGCATGTGCTGGCCGAGGTGGAAGCGGCGTGCGATGCGCTGGTGGTGCTTGATCGCGGGCGCGTGGTGGCCACCGGCACGCCCGCCGAAGTGCGCCGGCAGCTTGGCGTGAGTGCGCGCCTTGAAATGGAAGTGAACGATGCCCCGCGCGCCGAGGCGGCGCTGCAGGAATGCGGCCTTTCGCTCGCGCGTCGAACGCCCTGCGCCGACGCGCCGTGGGTGGACATCGTGGCCGAAGGCATGGTCACGCCCGAGGTGCGTGGCCGCGTGGCGCAGGCTTTGGCGCGTGACGGCGTGGCGGTGCGTCGACTGGACATGGAGCACGGCCCGCTTGAAGAGGCCTTCCGCAAACTGGCGGAGGAGACGCCATGAGCGCGTTCCATGCCACCGCTCGACGCGAGGCGCTGCAGGCCGTGGTGGGCGGTCGTGCGTGGTTGTTGGCGATCGCCACCGCGGTGCTCACGGGATTGCCGCTGGCCGCCAACGCCGCGGCGCGCACCGGCGTGGCCGACTTTGTGCCAGCCTTCTCCATCGGTGCCTGGTGCGTGCTGGTGGCGGCGGCGCTGCTTGGCGCAGCAAGCGTGTCCAGCGAGCGTCGCAACGGCACATGGGATCTGGTGCTGTCCGCGCCCGAGCGACCTTCGGCAACCATCTGGGCCAAGCTTGCGGCCATGGGCGTGTCGGCGGCGGTGCTGCTGGCGGGCTTCCCGATCGAGGCGTTGGTGGAGTCGTCGCGCAACGCGGTGGACTGGGCTTCGGTGCTGGGTGGCATGCTTGGCTTGTGGTGCCTTGGTGTGGCGGCGGGTTCGCTTGGCATCGTGGCGGGCACCATCGTGCGATCGGGCCTTGGTGCCACGGCGCTGGCGCTGCTGGTGGCGGGCGCGTGGGTCAGCGTGACGCGTTCCATGCAGGTGCTCGGTGATCCATGGAGCGCCGCGGTCGGCTTTGCTCTTGATCCGATTCGCCGTGCGCAGGAATTCTCTGGCGGCGCCTTTGACCTTGGCAGCGTGATCACGCTGCTTGGCGTGGCGCTGAGTTGCACATGGATGGCCGCGCGCTGGGCCGACACCGAGCGGCGGCTGCAGCGCGCGGGTTCGTGGCAGCGCAGGCTGTCGAGTACGGTGATGGCGCTTGTTGCGCTGGTGGTGGTGGGCATCGCTGCGCGCGGGCCAGGTGCTGCGGCTCCGCGCATGGATGTGCATCAGCTGCTTCGACGCAACGCTTCGGAAGCGCTGCAGAAGGCCGTGATCGCAGCGGATGCGCCCGTGCAATGCACGCTGCTTGTTGCAAAGGGTGTGGGTGATCCGGCCGCCGCCGCCGCGCGATCGGCGATGGAGCGCATGCGTGGTTGCACCGAGGCATCGGGCGCGGCGCCGACCACCATGGAAGTGGACCTGCTTGCGCCGCTGCAGGCAGGCAACGCTGCGCAGGCGATGGAGCGCATCACCGCCAGCGAGTCGGCGGCGCTTGGTGCATGGAACAAGGCGTTCGCGAAGGCGCTCACCACGCTCGATGCGGTGTGCGGTGCTGGCGATCTGGCCGGACCACTGGCGCAGGCCGTGACCGCGCGTCCGCAGGGTGACCCGAGGGCGGCCAAGTTGCAGGCGTTGCTTGCGGCGCTGCAGCGCGGCACCGCCGAAGGCGCGCAGTGGCACGCGGGATTCGAAACGGCCGCCGCCGCCGCACCCGAACGACCGCTGGGCGATGTGGAAGGCGCGGGTCGCGCGCTGGCCGCCGAGCTTGGCGTGTGGGCGCAGTTGCTGCGCGACGGCGCCGACACGCTGGGTCTGGGTGCCGTGTCGCGCGAACTTCGCGAAGCCGCGCGCCGCATGGTCACGCTGTCCGATGCGTGTCGCGCCTCGCAGGACGGCATCGATCGACTGCCGCCAATGCGACTGGGCGAGGTGGCTGCGGCCATTCGCACGCCGCCTGTGCTGGTGGTGAGCACGGGCAAGGGCAGCGCCGCCATTCCCGCGTGGCGACTGCTCGAGGGCGAAGCATCGGCCGATGCGGCCATGGTGGAGGCGCTGGCCGCGGCGCAGGGTGCTGCGCGCAACGCGGTGGTGTTCGTGCACACCACGCAGCGATCGCCCCTTGAAGCCACGGCTGGCGGCGCAGACTTCGCGTTCATGGCCGATGCGCTGCGCGCCGCGCGCTTTCGCGTGGAGGCCTGGAACCCCTCGCAGGCACCGCGACCCGCTGCACGCAACGCGCAGCGACGCGCGTGGGTGGTGCTGCCGCCGCTCGATCGGCGCAGTCTGGAACCTGATGCTGCGGAACAGGCGCTGTTGCAGGCCACGCATCGACTGATCGAGGAAGGCGAGTCGGTGCTGGTGCTCACCACGCCCAGCGTGTCCGCCACGCTCGGCATGACCGATCCGTGGTCGGATGTGCTGCGTGCTTGCGGTGTCACGGCGCGCACCGACGCCATGGTGGTGCAGCTGCTGGCGCGTTCGGAATCGGCGCGCGAGCTGCGCAATTCGCTCGACGATGTGCTGCCTGCACCGGGCCCGCTTGGTCACATGATCCGCGGACGCGTGCAGTGGCCGCTGCCCATGCCGCTTCGAATCGACAGCGCGATGGGTTGGCGCGCATCGGCGGTGGCGCTGGTTCCGCCGCAGCCTTCGATCTGGATCGAGGACGATCCGCGCGTGGTCACGCGTGGCGTGAGCGAGGTTCCCGCCGGCAAGGCGCTTGCGTCCGATGCACAGGTGCCGCTGCTGGCGGTGTCGGAAAGCGATCGTGGTCGCGTGGCGCTGTCGGGTGGCGCGGGCTGGCCCATGAGCGGCACCGCGGGACTGGCCGATGCGCGCGGCATGCTGCGATTCCCCGGCAATCGCGACCTGTTCGTGGGCGTGGTGCGCTGGCTGGTGCGAGATGATTCGGTGATGCAGGGAACCGACCGCGGCGTCGCTGGCGAGTCGGGCGGCGCCCTGGCGGTGGTGTGGCTGCCGTCGATCGTGCTGCTTGGCACACGCCTTGGCATCGCTGCATGGAGGCGACGCGCATGAACATGGTTCGACGATGGGCGCTTCCGCCTGTGATGATCGCCGTGGCGCTGCTGCTTGGCTGGTGGTGGCGACAGGATGGCTCGCAGGCGGTGCAGCAGCCGCTGGCGCGCATTCCCGTGCAGCGTGTGGTCACGCTGCGCGTCGCGGGGCCCGATGTTTCGGCCACGTTCGTGCGCGCGGGTGATGCATGGAAACAGACCGAACCCTTCGAGCAGCCTGCCGACGCGCCGGCGATCCGCGCGCTGCTTGCGGCGGCCACCGATGCGGCGCCCGTGTATCGCGTGCCGCTGGCCCAGGCTCCGAAGACTTCGCGTCTGGATGCGCCCGATGTGTCGCTGGACATCTCCGTGCCCGACCAGCCCGCGTGGAAGTACCGCATCGGCGCGGATCATCCGGCGGGCCTGGCATGGGTGGCCGAAGAGCGCGCGGGCGAGGGCGGACCGGCCGCGCCCGAACTTCGCAAGTTGGCGCTGGCTGCGCTGGGTGGATCGCTGCGTGATGATCGACTGTTCGAGCGCGCGGGTGCCGACAGCGATCGCATCATGGTGGACGCGGCTGGCGTGGGCGGCGATGCGCACATCGAGCTGGTGCGCGATGCCGCTGGCTGGCGACTGAAGCAGCCCTTCGAATCACGCGCCGATCCCGCTGCGGTTTCGGCCTTCCTGCAGGGGGTAGCGCGCCTGCGTCATCAGGGTGTGGTGCAGGCCAGCGCAGGTGATGGCTCGCTGCACGGGCTGGCCAAGCCGTGGGCGCAGGTGTCGGTGCGCACGCTTGATGTGGCCACCGGTGCGCCGCGCGAGGAGACGGTGCTGCTTGGTGGCGAGGGGCCGGGCGGCGGGCGCTTCGCGAAGATCGGCGATCGACCCCCGGTGCTGGCCGTGGATGCCAAGAGCGTGGCCGCGCTGCTGCCGCAGGGTGCGGGCTTCGTGGATGCGCGCGCCTGCTCGCTGCAACCCGAGCAGGTGACCGCCGTGCGCGTGCTGGACACCGAGGGTTCGGAGCGCGTGCACCTGAAGCGCGAGCCGGATGGATGGAAGCGCATGGCGTCGGATGGTGCGGCGTCGCCCGTCGATGATCGCGGTGTGCGTGAACTGGTGCGCTCGCTGTGCGAGGTGCGCGCGGGTGCCATCGCCACCGACGGCGCCAAGCCCGAATGGTTGGTGGGTTCGATCGAAGTTGCGGGTGCTGATGGCAGCGTGCGAACCGTTCGCCTGTGGCGCCTGCCCGACGGCAAGTGGGCCATGCACGATGGCGACGGGCCGGTGCGCATCTTCAGCGCCAACCTGCCCATGCCCATCCAGCCGCAGGATCACCCGCCGAAGCGGTAGTGCAGCAGCGCGTCCGGGCCGCGTCGGTGCACCGACAGCAGCCGCATGGGCACGCCGTCCTCGATGCGCATGGTGGTGAAGCCGCGCGCCGGGCCGAAGGCTTCCTCATCGGCCAGCAGTCGCGGGCCCACGAACACCCACGCCTCGTCGATCAGCCCTTCGCGCAGCAGCGCCCCGGTCAGGCCGCCGCCCGCCTCGATCAGCACGTTGCTCACGTCGAACTCGCGGCGCAGCGCTTCCAGCAGGCCGCGGAAGTCGCTGTGCTGCTTCATGCATCCCACGCCCAGGTCGCCCAGCGCGCGCCGGTGCTCGCTCTTCTCGCCGAAGGACTTGGGCAGCGTGGTCACCACCGTGCGATGCTCGCGTGCGGTGCGCACCACCTGGCGATCAAGCGGCAGCGTGAGTTCAGGATCCACCACCACGCGCACGGCGTTGCGTCGCGGCGTGCCCACGCGACAGGTCAGCAGCGGATCGTCGCGCATCACCGTGCCGATGCCGGTCAGGATGGCGTCCACGCGACCGCGCTCGCGGTGCACCATGGCGCGGCTGCGGTCGCCGCTGATCCACTTGCTGTCGTGCGCGCGCGTGGCGATGCGGCCGTCCACCGTCTGCGCCCACTTGGCGATCACCCACGGCAGGGCGGTGGTGACGCGCTTCACGAAGGGCGCGTTCAGGTCGCGCGTCTCGGGCAGGCTCAGCTGCTCGCACGCGATGTCCGCGCCGCGCAGCCACGCCTCGCCGCCCGCGGCCTGCGCGTTCGGATCCTTTTCGCCGTAGATCACGCGCGCGACGCCTGCCGTGCGCAGCGCCTCCACGCAGGGCGGTGTGCGTCCGTGGTGCGTGCAGGGCTCCAGCGTGATGATGGCCGTGCCGCCGCGCGCCTTCGCGCCTGCGCGCTTCAGCGCCTCCACCTCGGCATGCGCGCCGCCGATGCGCCGGTGATAGCCCCATCCCGCGAAGGCGCCGTCGCGGTCCAGCACCACGCAGCCCACCATGGGGTTGGGTTCCACATGACCGTGGCCGCGCACGGCCAGTCGTGCGGCAAGGCGCATCCAGTGTTCCGGTGCGTGCTCGCGGTTCATGCTCCAACCTCCGCTTCCTGCAGCGGGTTCGAAGCGCCGGCAGGCCGTTGGCCGTCCCAGCGGATCTCGGCGACCAGCAGATCATCCTCCGCCACGCGGCTGCGCCAACTGTCGATCAACTGCACCAGGTGCGCGCTCCAGTCGGCGGGCGCCTGGTCGCGACTGAACGATGCATCAAGGCGCTCCTGCCCGAACATGCGCTCGCGGCCGTCGCGCGCCTCGGTGATGCCGTCCGTGAACAGCAGCAGCGTGTCGCCGGCGGCCATGGGAATGGCGTGATCGTCCGTCTCGAACACGGGTTCCTCCACGGCGCCCAGCAGCGTGGTGGTGCTGTCGAAGGGCTGCACGCTGCCGTCGCCGCGACGGCGCAGCACCGGCGGGTGACCCGCGCTTGCGTAGCGCGCCTCGCCGAGCCGCGCATCCATGTGCAGCGCCACGCCCGTGGCGTGAATGCCCTGGCGCGAAATCGTGAGCAGGCAGTAGCGATTCAGGCGACCCAGCAGGGCGCCGGGGCCGATGTCCGGTTCCTCGGCGATGATGCGCTCGATCTCGCCGGACAGCCGCGCCACCGTCATGGCGGCGGCGAGACCGTGGCCCGACACATCCAGCAGCACCAGACGCAGTCGACCCTGCGCGTCCACCGAGGAATGCAGGTAGTCGCCACCCACCTCGTCGGCGGGCACGTGCGCGTAGCGGAACGCGACGCCCGGCAGTTGCACGGGTGCCGGAAACAGCGATCCGAGCACCGCGCGGGCCTGCGCCAGTTCATGGCGGGTGCTGCGGAAGCTCCGGTCCAGCATGCGCGTGCGGAACCCATGTCGATGCCGGGCCATACGCCACCAGCACACGCAAAGCCCGGGAAGCAGCACCACTGGCGCCGTCACCGATGCCGCCGCGGCCGCGATCCAGCGTTCGGCTCCGGGTGAAAGCGATCCGGCATCCACCTGAATCACTGGATCGCCACCGCTTCCAAGCACCGCGTAGACCACCTGTGACAGCGCGTACAGCGCCAGCAGCGGCCACATGGGTCGCAGGCTCTCGCGGATGGTCCATGGCAGGAACAGGCAGGCGACCAGGTACCGCATCGTCAGTTCACCAAGGCCGCTGAACTGCGAGGCATCGACCAGGAGTCCGTTGGCCATCTGCATGGCCTGCCCGTTGATGCCGGTCAGCAGCACGAACAGCGAGGCGGCCTGCAGCAGTTCCTTGCGCGTGTGCAGCCTTGGCCGCACCCGCCACATGAACCACGCGCACAGCCCAAGTGTCACGGCCGACGCTCCAAGAATGATCCATGACGATCGCGTGGAGATCTCGCTCCCGTCCATGCCGCGCAGTGCCAGCGCGTTGGGTGCGATCACGGCCACCAGCGTGGCCGTGGCGCCGATGGCGCGCATGAGCATGGTGGCACCGAGCAGCCACGCGAATCTGCGTCGCAGCCACTGCTCCAGTTCGCGCTCGTATTCCGCCGCGAAGATGGGGGCATCGGTTGCCATGCCCGCGAGCGTAGCGGCACGCCGAAGGCAAATGAAAGGGCCCGTCCATGCGGACGGGCCCTTGTTCAGTCACATGGTTGCGCGGATCAGGCCTTCGCCAGCACTTCGTCCTTCAGACGATCGGGCATGATGCGGTAGGTGCACGGCTCCATCGAGCTGCTCGCGCGACCCTGGGTCATGCTGCGCAGCGTGGTGGTGTAGCCGAACAGCTCGCTCAGCGGCACTTCGGCGGTGATCAGACGCACCACGCCGCGCTGCTCGCTGTCCACGATCTGGCCACGACGGCTGGCAAGGTCGCCGGCCACGTTGCCGAAGAACTCGTCGGGCGTGGTCACGACCAGCTTCATGATGGGCTCCAGAAGCGCCAGGCCTGCACGGGTGCACGCCTCGCGGAAGGCCAGCGCGCCGGCCTGCTCGAAGGCGATCTGGCTGGAATCCACGTCGTGGTAGCTGCCGTACACCAGCTGTGCACGCACGTTGATCACGGGGTAGCCGCCCAGGATGCCGCTCGCGGCCGCCTGACGTGCTCCGTACTCCACGCTGGGGATGAACTCGCGCGGAATCACGCCGCCCGAGACCTTGTCCTCGAACACCACGCCGTCCTTCATCACCAGCTCTTCGGCATCGGCCTCTTCCTTGGTCATCGGCATCACGGTCATCACGGCATCGCCGTACTGACCGCGACCACCGGTCTGCTTCTTGAACAGACCGCGGATGTCCTTGGCGGTGCCGGTGATCGTCTCGCGGTAGGCCACGCGCGGCTTGCCCACGGTCACGTTCACCTTCATGTCGCGCACCAGCTTGTTCTTGATGATCTCCAGGTGGAGCTCACCCATGCCGCTGATGATCGTCTCGCCGGTCTCGTCGTTGTAGTTCGAGCGGAAGCTCGGATCTTCGCGACGGATGGTGGTGAGCGCCTCGCCCAGCTTCTTCTTGTCATCGGCCGAGTTGGGCTCGATGCTCATGCTGATCACGGGCTCGGGGAAGGTCATGCGCTCGAGGATGATGGGATGGTCGGGGTCGCACAGCGTGTCGCCGGTGTACGAATCCTTCAGGCCCACCACGGCCACGATCTGACCGCAGCCGGTCTCGTCGAGGGCGGTGCGGTTCTGCGCGTGCATCTCGTACAGACGGCTGACGTTTTCCTTCTTGCCGTTGCCGGGGTTCAGCACGCGCATGCCCTTGCCCAGCGTGCCGGAGTACACGCGCAGGTAGGTCAGGTTGCCGGCCACGTCGCTCACCACCTTGAACACCAGGGCGCTGAAGGGAGCCTTGTCGCTGTGCGGACGGCTCATCTTCACGCTGACGTCCTTCGGATCCACGCCTTCCACGTCGGGGCGCTCGGTGGGGCAGGGCAGGTAGTCGACCACGGCGTCGAGCACCTTCTGCACGCCCACGTACTTCAGCGCGCTGCCGCAGAGCACGGGGAAGCACTTGAGGGCGATGGTGCCCTTGCGCAGTCCGGCCTTCAGTTCATCCACGGTGATCGAGCTCGGATCGGTGAGGAACTTCTCGGTCAGCGAGTCGTCGAGCTCGCAGATCTTCTCCACCATCATCGCGCGGTACATCTCGGCCTTCTCGCGGTGCTCGGCGGGAATCTCGCCCTCGGTGATGTTGTTGCCCTGCTCCTCGGTCACCCAGTACATGGCCTTCATGTTCATCAGGCAGATGACGCCCTTGAAGTCGTTGCCGTTGCCGACCGGGCACTGCACCGGAATGGCGTTGGCGCCAAGGCGGGCCTTGATGCTGGCGAAGCTGTAGTCGAAGTCGCCACCCATCTTGTCCATCTTGTTGATCAGGCACAGACGCGGCACGCCGTAGCGGTCAGCCTGGCGCCACACGGTCTCGCTCTGGGCTTCCACGCCTTCCTTGCCGTCGAACACCGCCACCGCGCCGTCGAGCACGCGCAGCGAGCGCTCCACCTCGATGGTGAAGTCCACGTGGCCGGGGGTGTCGATCAGGTTCACCTTGTACTCGACGCCGTTGTAGTTCCAGGGGCAGGTGGTCGCCGCGCTCTGGATGGTGATGCCGCGCTTCTGCTCTTCCTCGAGGCTGTCCATGGTGGCGGTGCCTTCGTGCACTTCGCCCATGCGGTGGATCTTGCCCGTGTAGAAGAGGACGCGCTCGGTGACCGTGGTCTTGCCGGCGTCGATGTGGGCGCAGATTCCGATGTTTCGGACCTTGGTGAGATCAATGGCCATGGCGTGCTCGCGTGCCCCGTGAGGGGCTGTTTCCTTGCAGAACGTGGTGTGCACCCGGCCGGCGATGCGTTCATCGCGCGGAAGAGCCGAGGATCGGGCAGGTTAGGGAAAGGCCGGGGGGCAGGTCAAGGGTTGGAACGCCCAAGGTTGCCGCTTACACCGCCCGCACCAGCGCGTCGCGCTGCACCCCGGCCGAGGCCAGCAGGGGCTCGATTTCCGCCAGAAACCGCCGTCCGTCCTGCACATAGCCCGCGGTGGGGGCCAGACCGGGCAGCCGCTCCGCGAAGAAAGCGTTCAGGCGGGCCATGCGAAGTTCGCGCAGGTACTTGGCGGTCATGCTCGACAGCGCCACCGGCAGATGGCGCGCATCAGCCTCGGTCTCGAAGTGCACGCGCAGCGAGCCGCGACCTTCGCGCAGTTCGTAGTGGCTGGCCTGCTCGCTCTCGCCCAGCACGCGCACCATGGCATCGGGAAACGCGCGCGCCAGTTCCTCGCGATAGCGCGTGCGGCCGCCGTGACGATCGCACGCAAGGTCGATGTCGGCGTCGGGGTGCGTGGCGCGAAGCTTGCACGCCAGTCGCATCGCGGCCCATCCGTTCACCGCACCCTTGCTGCCCGCTGCCCCGGCGATGCGGTTGAGTTCCTGCGGCTCCACGATCACCGCGCGGCAGCCGAGCAGTCGAAGCCCCGCGTGATCGCACGCCACGCGCAGGCGGTTGGCGGCCAGCGCCAGCGCATCGCGTTCGTGGCACACCGGCAGCGAGGCGGCCGGCGTGTGCGCGTACCACGGCAGGCTGGGCGCGGCATCCAGGCTCACGCGTTGCAGCAGCGCATCCTCGCTCTCCGGAATCGGCACGCCGCCTTCGCCGGCAAGCATGGCGCCGAGCGCCGCCAGCGCGCCGCGCTCCAGGTGTCGCAGCGGATGCGCGGCGGAATCCTTCGAGCCCTTCAGCGTCTTCGAGTCGTCGATGGCGATGCGGCCCTTCTTGTCGTTGGGGCGGCGGCACACGGCGGTGGCCAGGCGCGACCACAGGTCGGCGGCATCGCTGTCGGCGTCGCGCACTTCGATGGCCCAGCAGCACACCACCAGCGGCCCCAGCAACGGGCCGTAACCGGCTTCATCCATGCCTGCCACGATGCGCATGGCGCAAAGGTAGCGGGTGCGCGACGCGATTCGGCATCCACGGTCCGTCCACCTACGATGGCCACCGCATGGCAGCCAAGCCCAAGGTTCTCGTGGCGATGAGCGGCGGCGTCGACAGTTCGGTCGCCGCCGCGCTGCTGCAGCGTGCCGGTCACGAGGTGGTGGGGGTGTTCATGCGCCTGGGCTCGCCTGGCGAATCGCTGGATGAGGCGCTGCCAGCCGAGCAGGCGTGCGCCGCGCCGCGTGGCCTGAAGATCGGACACCAGGGTTGCTGCAGCCTGGAAGATGCAAGCGACGCGCGCGCCGTGGCGGCCCGCATCGGTTCGCCGCTGTATGTGGTGAACTTCAAGCGCGACTTCGGTCGCATCATCGATCACTTCGCCGAGCAGTACCACGCGGGCCGCACGCCGAACCCGTGCGTGCGCTGCAACGACTGGCTGAAGTTCGGTCGCCTGTTCGATCATGCGCAGCAGCTGGGTTGCGAACTGGTGGCCACGGGCCATTACGCGCGTTGCGTGCAGCGCGACGATGCGTGGAGCCTGTGTCGCGGGCTCGATGCCGCGAAGGATCAGTCCGCGGTGCTGTTCGGCATCCAGCGCGATCGCCTGCAGCAGGTGCGGTTCCCGGTGGGCGACATGCCCAAGAGCGAAACGCGTCGCCTCGCGCAGGAACTGGGCCTGCCTACCTTCGACAAGCCCGACTCGCAGGAGATCTGCTTCGTGCCCGATCAGGACTACGCGGGCCTGCTCGAGCGGCGCCAGCCGGGATCGGTGCGGCCGGGTTCCATCCTGGATCTGTCGGGGCAGATCCTCGGTGAGCACGGCGGACATCAGCGTTTCACCATCGGTCAGCGCAAGGGCGCGGGCGTGGCGGCGGGGCAGCCGCTGTACGTGATCCAGAAGGATGCGCAGGCCAACACCATCACGCTTGGTCCGCGCGAGGCGCTGGGCGTGCGCGGCTTCACGGCAAGCGAGGCGAACTGGCTGGTGGATGCGCCGTCGCGGCCGCTGCGCTGCGAGGTGCAGTGGCGCGTGCACGGCAAGCCCGAGTCGGTCACGGTGCAGGCATTGGAAGGCGGCCGCGTGCAGGTCACCTTCGACGAAGCGGTGACCGCAGTCGCGCCAGGTCAGGCGGCGGTGTTCTACGACGGCGATCGCGTGCTGGGTGGCGCGTGGATCGACGCCACGCAGCGCGACGTCACGGCTTGATGGATTGCGGCACGCCGGCCGCGCGCAGCCACACCATGCCAAGCACCGCGCTCGCCAACGAGCCCGCGATCACGCCCAGCTTCGCCTCGGTCAGCAGCAGTTGGCCATCGGCGGCCTGCTCGAAGGCGAGCGTGGCGATGAACAGGCTCATGGTGAAGCCGATGCCGCACAGCATTCCAACGCCCGCAAGCGATCGCCACGATGTGCCTTCGGGCAACTGCGCCACACCCAATCGCACCGCGGCACCACTGGCCAGCATCACGCCGATGGGCTTGCCCAGCAGCAATCCAAGCGCAGCGCCCCAGGCCACGCTGCCGAAGGCGCCCCAACCCATGCCGCGCAGATCCACGCCGGCATTCGCAAGCGCGAACAGCGGCAACACCGCGAACTGCACCCACGGCATCAGCGAGTGCTCCAGGCTTCGCAGCGGGCACGCGGCCTGCGCGGCGGGTTCCACGGCACCGCGATCCATGGGCATGCACAGGCCAAGCACCACGCCGGCCAGCGTGGCGTGCGCGCCGCTCTTCACCGTGCACAGCCACAGCAGGGCACCCACGCCGATGTACGCCGAGCGCCGCCGCACACCCAGGTGGTTCATCACCAGCAGCGCCACCACGCAGGCACCCGCAAGCCCCAGTGCCAGCCAGCCGATCGCGCCACCGTAGAACAGCGCGATGATCACGATCGCCGCCAGGTCGTCGATCACGGCCAGCGCCGTCAGGAACACGCGCAATCCCGTCGGCACGCGCGAACCCAGCAGCGCCAGCGCGCCGAGCGAGAAGGCGATGTCGGTGGCGGTGGGAACGGCCCAGCCTCGCGGCGCGTCGCCGCCGCGCATCCACGCAAATGCCAGGAAGATGGCCGCCGGCAGAATCACGCCGCCCGCCGCCGCGAACACCGGCAGCGAGGCCGCGCGCCATGTGCGCAACTGCCCATCCACCATCTCGCGCTTGATCTCCAGCCCCACCAGCAGGAAGAAGATCGGCATCAGCAGCTCGTTCACCCACTCCACCAGCGAGTGGTCCAGCGCAAAGCCCCAGCGCCCCGTCAGCGCGATGCTCAGGCGCGTGTCGTGAAAGAGCTCCATGTAGGCACCCGAAAGCGGACTGTTGGCGAGCAGCATGCCCGCGGCCGCAGCCGCAAGCAGCACCAGTCCTGCGCGCACTTCGCCGCTTCCTGCCTTGTGAGCCATGTTTTCGAAGGTACCATCGCGCCGCCGCACGCCCGTGCGGCGCTTGAACGAATCGCAACACCGGAGACACGCACATGCCCGCCAACGCAACCACCACCGCGCTCCTCGGCAAGGATGCCGACTCGCTGCTCTCGCACAAGGCCAAGGTGCCCGCCAGCATGCTGCAGCTGCCTGGCCCCGACTTCGTGGATCGCGTGTGGGTGTGCAGTGACCGCAATCCGCAGGTGCTGGTGAACCTGCAGCGCATGTACGGCACCGGTCGCCTGGCCAACACCGGCTACCTCAGCATCCTGCCCGTCGATCAGGGCATCGAGCACAGCGCCGGCGCCAGCTTCGCCAAGAACCCCATCTACTTCGACGGCGAGAACATCGTGAAGCTGGCCATCGAGGGCGGCTGCAACGCCGTCGCCACCACCTTCGGCGTGCTGGGTTCGGTCAGCCGCCGCTACGCCCACCGCATCCCGTTCCTGGTGAAGATCAACCACAACGAGCTGCTCACCATGCCGAACAAGTTCGACCAGATCATGTTCGGCACCGTGCGCGAGGCGTGGAACCTCGGCGCCGCCGCCGTGGGCTGCACCATCTACTTCGGCTCGGAGAACAGCGACCGCCAGATCATCGAGGTGGCCAAGGCCTTCGAGGAGGCGCATTCGCTGGGCATGGCCACCGTGCTGTGGTGCTACCTGCGCAACAACGCCTTCAAGAAGGATGGCAAGGACTATCACGTGAGCGCCGACCTCACGGGTCAGGCCAACCACCTGGGCGTCACCATCCAGGCCGACATCATCAAGCAGAAGCAGGCCGAACTGAACGGCGGCTACGAGGCCCTGAACATGGGCAACAGCAGCTACGGCAAGTTCGACAAGCGCATCTACACCGACCTGTGCACCGATCACCCGATCGATCTCACGCGCTACCAGGTGCTGAACTGCTACAGCGGTCGCAGCGGCCTCATCAACTCGGGCGGCGCCAGCACCGGCGCCGACGACATGGCGCAGGCCGTGCGCACCGCCGTCATCAACAAGCGCGCCGGCGGCACCGGACTCATCTCCGGTCGCAAGAGCTTCCAGCGACCCATGAACGAGGGTGTGCAGCTGCTGAACGCCATCCAGGACGTGTACCTGGACAAGGGCATCACCATCGCATGATCGATCGTCGCGCCATGCTTCGCTCGCTCGCGTGCCTGCTGCTCGCAGGCTGCGCCACGGGCGGGGGTGCGTCCGGTCCGAATGCGTCGACCACGCCCAGCACCCCTGTGTTCGAGTTGCGCGCGGCCAGCGGCAAGCTGCGGCCGGGCTGGACCGAGATGCCGGCGCGCGGCGGCGGAAGCCTGATCGTGTCGCCAACGCCGCTGCTTCGGCCGCAGGACTGCGACAACGCCGCGCTCAGCAAGTCCGACAGCCCTGCGCTGATTCTGAGCGTGAAGGCCTCCATGCGAGAGGCCCTGTCCGCCGCCACGCTGCCGATCGTCTACGACGAGAAGCGCAACACCACCGAGTCGGTGGTGTTCATGGTGGACGGCCAGATC
>CAIPQY010000305.1 GCA_903867275.1 uncultured bacterium
CGAAGGCAACCGCGACATCTACACGCTGCCCGTTGGTGGTGGCGAACCCTTCCGCGTGACGCATCACCCCGCAAGCGAGGGCCTGTGCGACTGGAACGGCGACGCGCTCATGTTCACCACCGGCGATCTTGGCGGACTCACGCGACAGACGCGACTGTTCCAGGTTCCCTCGACCGGCGGACTGCCGACGCCGCTGCCGGTTCCCTACGGTGCCAACGCGGCCGTGAACAAGACCGGCGAGTGGCTGGCCTACACGCCGCACGCCATCGACACGCGCACATGGAAGCGCTACCGCGGCGGCATGGCCACCGACATCTGGCTGTACAACCTGAAGAGCGGCGAGGCGCGCCGCCTGACCGACTACGAGGGCATCGACACGCTGCCCATGTGGCACGGCGACACGCTGTACTTCCTGAGCGATCAGGGCGACTCGCACCGACTGAACATCTTCAAGTGCGACCCGGCCACCGGCAAGCGCACACAGCTCACCAGCTTCAACGACGAGGATGTGCGCTGGCCAAGCGTGGGACCCGATGATGCCACGAGCGGCGAGATCGTTTTCCAGAAGGGCGATCAGCTGATGGTGCTGGATCTGGGCAACAACCAGACCCGCACCGTGAACGTGCAGGTTCCGGGCGATCGCCCCAAGGTGACCGCGCGCAACGTGGATCAGGCACGCAATCTCTCCGACTGGTCGATCGGTCCCACCGGCAAGCGCGTGGTGGTGAGCGCCCGCGGCGATCTGTGGACCGCCCCCACCGAGAACGGCACGCCACGACCGCTCACCAGCAGCAGCGGCGTGTTCGAGCGCAATCCCGCCTGGAGCCCCGACGGCAAGTGGATCGCCTTCTTCGACGACAGCACCGGCGAGTACGAGCTGTACGTGATGCCCGCCGATGGCAAGGGCGCCAAGCGTCAGCTCACCAGCGATGCGGGACCGTTCAAGACCGACATCACGTGGAGCCCCGACTCGAAGCGCATCGCCTACTCCGACAAGACCGGCACGCTGTGGCTGGTCACGCTGGAGGACGGCACGCGCGCGCGTGTGGATCGTGATCCGCGCGCACGCACCCTGCGTGCAAGCTTCAGCCATGACGGCGCATGGATCGCCTATGCACGCGTGGACGAGGATCGCGAGACGCCCGCCATCTGGCTGTATGAAGTGGCCACCGGCAAGAGCACGCAGGTCACCGCCGGCATGTTCGGCGACAGCCTTCCCACCTTCGATCGCAAGGGCGACTACCTGGTGTTCGCCAGCGAGCGCCGCTTCGAGCCCAAGTACAGCGCGCTGGATTCCACCTGGGTGTACGACGACACCGAGCAGATGTACCTGGTGCCGCTGCGCAAGGACGTGAAGCTGCCGTGGCCAGCCGAGAGCGACGAGGAGAAGCCCGGCGCCGACAAGGACAAGAAGGACGACGCGAAGGACGGCGACAAGGCCGACAAGAAGGATGACGCCAAGAAGGACGGCGCCGCTGCGGACGACGCCAAGCCCGCCGATGGCGACAAGCCGCGCCGCAAGCGTCGCTCGAGCGAGTTCGACGCCATCGACACGGTGGCCATGCAGAGATCGGAGAGCGTCGTGTAGGGAAAGAGTGTAGGCTATAGTGTAGATCTCGGGGGTCG
>CAIPQY010000306.1 GCA_903867275.1 uncultured bacterium
AGGCAATCTTGAACAGGTGGTGGAAGCGCGCCCACTCACGCCATCGGCGCTCCAGGCGGCGTGCGCCCTGGCGCAGCGCGCGATGGATCAGGGACAGCCGCGCCAGGCGGTGATCTGGATCGATCAGGCGCTTGCCCACCCATCGCTTGATGATGCGCTGCGCACGTCGTTGCAGCGGGCGCGTGCCTTGCTGGTCGAGCCGCCGGTGGCGCCGAGGAGCGCGCCGACATCCACCAGTCCGGTGCCGTCCACCGCAACGGTGTGGCAGCCGCTGTGGGCGCGCGACCTGCCCACGGCCTGGCTCTCGCGACGCGTCGCCGAGATGGATCCGCAGACCGCACAGCGCATGCGCGATTCGCTGCTGGCCGACGGAACCGCGTTGTCTGCCGCACCCCGATTCGCCGGGGATGCGCTGTTGCTGGCCGACGGCTCGCAGGTGCAGGCCTTCGACAGGTTCAGCGGCAGCGCTCTGTGGAAGGCACAGGCCGGCCTGCCTGGCGACCGCACGCCGGGCCCACTCGGGGATCTCACCGTGGCGGTGGCGCGCGACGATGCGGTGATCGTGCTGCCGGGCCACGCGCTGCCCGAACAGCGATCGGGTTCGCCGCGCATCCAGGCGCTCGCTCGCGACAACGGCCGCCGGCTCTGGGATGTGCGGCTGGATCTCGAGGCGCGACCGGACTTCGAGGACCTGTTTCCGCACGGCGAGCCCGTGATGGTGGGCGATCTCGTGATCGTGCAGGCGCGCAAGAGCAATGCGCGACTGGAGAGCTCCGCGTGGCTGCTGGCGCTCGATCGCGCCACCGGCGCCATCCGATGGGCGCAGAGTCTGGGCGCTGCGGGTGGCGTGCGGTTGGCGGCCTCGCGACCGCTGGGTTCGCCTGCCGCCATCCAGGACGACATCGTGGCGGCCACCAGCCTGGGCGTGGTGGCGCGACTCGATGCGATCACCGGCGACATGCGCTGGTTGCGCCGCTGGGCGCCACCTGTTCGCGAGCCGCGCGGTGGTGCGCCCGCGTGGCAGCTTCCTTCGCCCGTGGCCGATGCCGACATGATCGCCTGGATCGCGCCCGACGCCATCACGCTCGTGACGCTGGATGCGACGGATGGTCACACGCTGTGGTCGCAGCCCATCGGGGTTGGCACGAACATTGGTGCTGCACGCACGCTGCTGCTCGACGCGGAGCGCCTGTACGCGATCGGCGACGATGTGGTGGTCATCGACAGGCAGAATCCATCCCGCGTCGTGTGGCGCCTCTCCGAGCGTCTCTCCGGCAAGGTGTCCGCGATCCGCGGAGAGGTTTCGCTCGGCACGCTGGCATCGGGTGCGCCTGCGCTGGCGGTGCCGTTGCAGGATCGCGTGCTCATCCTCGATCCCGCCACGGGTGGTGCGCTGGGTGAACTCGCGATCGAGGGTGGCGGCAACACCGCGCTGCAGGACGGACAGCTGGCCGTCGCTGGCGGCTCGCGACTGTCGCTGGCCATGCCCGCGGACGAGGGCGAGCAGTTGCTGCGCCAGCGTCTGGCCATGGATCCATCCGATCCACGACGCGGTCTGGCGCTGGTCGAACTTGGTCGCGCGTGGCGTCGCGGCGCGCTGATGATCGACGGGGCCACCGCGGCCGACGCAGCCCTTCGTGGCCGAACCGATGCGGAAAGTCAGCAGATTCGCGGCGAGCTGCTGGCGCGACTGCTGGAACGAACGCTGCTCGCCGCGCTGCCCGAAGCCGACGCAAACGCGCTGATCGGCTTCGCTCGAACCATGGCGCGCACGCCGGCGCAGCGTGCGGCCGTGCTGCTGTGCCAGGGCGAGCAGGCGGCGCTCCGCCAGCACATGCCTGAAGCGGTGCAATCCTGGATCGATGTGTGGCAGGATGGTCCGCTCGCCGCGTCGATGGTGGCCGTGGATGGCGGCTGGCAGGTGAATGCGGGCACGCTGGCATTGATGCGGCTCGCATCGTGCGACGCGGGACGCGCTGCGGGCTTCGATGTCGCCGTGCAGCGACTCGCCTCCGCACTGCAGGATCCCGCGGCACTGCTCGATTCGCTGCGACAGGCCAGCATGCTTGCGGCCACACCGGCGCAGCGCGAACGCCTGCAGTCCATCGCGCGTTCCGCTGCGGCCGTGCAGGCCGCGCCGGGTCTGCGCGAAGGCATCGACGCGCTGGTGCAGGGCGAACCGCAGCCGGTGCGCGCGCGCATCGGAACCATGGAGTCAAGCGCCCGCACATTGCCCGGCATGCTGGCGCGGCAGTCCATCGAGGCCGAAATCGAACGGCCCGCCGGCAGCGTGCTGCTGGCGGAACCCACGGCCATCGCGCTGCGTCGCGGTGCCGCGCTCGAGCAGGTGTGGCGCGTCCCGTTCATCGATCGTGAACCGGTCGTGGCAAGCTGGTCGCCCGCGCTGGTCATCTGGAGCCAGAGTTCGCGCGACAACGGAAGCCTGCTCGCCCTCGACCCCGAAACGGGTGTCACGCGATACCGCATCGATCGCGTGGCCGATCTCTTCGATCCGCTGCCCGCCGCAGCCGATGCCATGGATCGCTCCGAGTCGCGCGTGATCACCACGTTCCGCGCCGGATCGCAGTGCATCTTCGCGCGCGGCGATGGACAGATGGTGGCGGTGTCGCTGGCGGGTGACGGCACGCCATCGTGGAAGGCGCGCGTCGATGTGCGCGTTGCCGATCTGGTGGACAGCAACGCCTGGGGCGTGGCTCTGGTGGGCATCGTGGGCGCAAGCGATGTCCTGGACGGCGTGCGTCGCATCAGCCTGCGTCATGTCACCGACGGCACGCCCTGGCTGCAGGGCGACTGGCCGATCGAACTCGGGCAGCCCCGCTGGATCCGCCTGTTGCCACAGGGCCTGTTGCTCGCGGGCGAGGAGGGCATGGCGATGGCGTCGCTGGCCCCGGAACTTCCGGTGCGATGGCTGCAGCTCGATCGGCGCCTTCGCAACAGCGAAGACGGGTTCGTCGCGTCACCCTGGGTCGTGGTGAAGGATCGTTCCGCCGAATCCCGCGCGGCGGTGGCGCTGGCCGACGGAGCCATCCAGTCGGCCTTCCTGGCACTGCCTTCGGGCGCCGCCACGGATCCGGTGGCCACGGTCGAGCGTGTGGGCGACGACCTGATCGCCTTGCGCATGGGTCGCGTGGCGCAGTACGCAATCGATGGCACCCTGATCGGCATGGACGCGGTGTCCGGGGAGCATCGCTACGACGTGATGTGCACCACCGGTGACAGCGTGGTGGTGGCCGATCTTGGCGACCGCGAGGCGCAGCTTGCCGAGGCGCAGCCGCCCACCATCCTGCTGCGCCAGTTCAGCCTGCCGCAGGGTTTGCGCGCCATGGCGCCGCCGCTTGCCATCCGGCTGGGTACCGCGCGCGTCGAGCGTCTGGATGCGGTGGATGGCTGGGTGCTGGTTGGCTGCGACGACTGCACCTTCGCGGTGCCGGCAGCGGCAAATCGCCCGGCGAAACAGGGGCGTTGACAAACGGCCCGCCGCAACGGATAACCCTGCCTCCACATCGGAGACCCCATGCCGAAACTCGATCGCGAAGAACCGTGGCTCCCGCTCGCCCTCCCGAACACCGGAGGCGCCGCCGTGCTGTCGGCTGGTCCGGACGACGACGAGGATGATGACTTCGATCCGCACGAGGACGACGACGACGATTTCGCCGACGAGGACGAGGCCTTCCCCGACGAGGAGCTCGCCGAGCCCAATGCCGACGAGGAAGAAGAGGAAGACGACGACGATTTCCTCGACGACGATGACGACGAGGATGACGAGGTCGAAGACGAAGAAGAGGAAGAGGAAGAAGAAGAGGACGACGAGGAAGAGGACGAAGACGAAGAGGAAGAGGACGAGGACGAGGACGAAGACGAAGAAGAAGATGAAGAAGATGACGGCCTCGACGATGACGAGGACGACGACGAAGACGAGGACGAAGAAGAGGACGAAGAAGAGGAGGACTGATCCTCCTCAATCCGCTCGCTCGAGTCTTACTTTCGTGACGGGCTCGACCCCGTCCGCAGTCGACTGATCCGGCAGTTGTCGGGGCCAGGCCCCGCAAGCAGCGTGCCTTCCGCGTCGGTGCCACGAACAATCCACAGGCCTGGAATCAGCTGCAGCGGCGCCATGCCCGGGTCCGGGGGCACTTCCTGCATCACCAGTCGGTCAGGCAGGCTCGCAATGGCGGAGCCATCGCTCTGCATCCATGCCGCCACCGAACCGGGAGCCAGCAGCGTCATCGATTCGTTGCGCGGGTTCCACAGCGTCATGCGGCGCAACTCCGGATGAAACAGCAGCAGGCCTTGCGGGGTTGCCGCGCGATCGGGACCGCTCGCCACCATCATCTGGTACGCGTTGCGCGTGGTGCCGCGCAGTGAGATGCGCTGACGCAGCAGAGCCGGCTCGGCCTCGGCACGGTTCATGGTCTGCCCCGCGCGAATCGGCAGGAACGCCAGTTCCAGAACGCCGTCGCGGATGCTCGCCGCGTACACACCGTCGCGCGCCAGCACCGGCATCATCCAGCTCTCGCCCGCGCGTCGCGGCAGTTCCAGGCGCCCCTCGGGTCGTTCCACCACCAGATCGAACTCGGACTGGTCCGTGGTGCGTCGACACCACGCCAGTTCACCGCGCGGACCGATGGCCGCGAAGGCGTTCACGTTGGCATCCTTCACCAGCCAGGTCGGTTCCGCACCATCCCACGGCGCCAGGCCGATCCAGCGCGAGCCATCGGCCTGTGGCGCTTCCACCAGCACACCTGCGGCGGTTGCCATGCGTCCCAGCAGCATCGGGTCGCGCTGCGACCACGCGGCACCATCTCCCAGCGCACGCCCCGACACCACCGCCTGCAGCGCGCGCGTTGAAGCGGGCAGCGCCAGCAGGGTGGGCCAGTCCGCGTTGTTTCGCGATTGCCACGCCATCCGGCCACCATCCGGCGAAACCAGCGGCAGCTGGAAGCCGTCGGTGTCCACCGGTGGAAGCGGATCGATCGAAAGCTGGA
>CAIPQY010000307.1 GCA_903867275.1 uncultured bacterium
ATGCCGCGCGCATGGCAGGCGTCCACGAACTTCTTCAGCTCGTTCGGGCCGCCGTAGGCGCTTTCCACGCTGAAGGGGTAGCTGGGGTTGTAGCCCCAGCTGATGTCGCCCGGGAATTCCGCCACCGGCAGCAGCTCGATGCAGTTGATGCCCAGGTCCACCAGCTCATCCAGCTTCTGCGTGGCGCGGCTGAAGGTGCTGGGCACGCTGGTGCCGCTGGGCACGTGGAAGGAGCCCAGATGCAGTTCGTAGATCACCAGCCTGTTCCAGTCCGCGATGCTGAAGGCGCCGGTGGTCCACGCATAGGCCGACGGATCGTGCACGATGCTGTTGCCCACGCTGTTCACCAGCAGCCGCGAGCGTGGATCGGCCTTCTGCTGGTAGCTGCCGTTGATCTTGATGGCGAACTTGTACTGCGCGGCGAAGGGACAGTTGCTCACGTCGCCCGACCAGTAGCCGTTGCCTTCGCTGCTCAGCTGGTGGGCCGTGGTGTTCCAGAAGTTGAAGCTGCCCACCACGCTCACCGCCTGCGCGTTCGGCGCCCAGGTTCGGAAGGTGACGCCCTTCGTTGTGCCCACCTGATACGGAATCGCGCCAACGCCCGCGCGCGCGGACACCGGCAGCACCACCGCCCATGCCTGCATGCCGACCGCCAGTGCCGTCAGGGCACCGAGGCAGCGCACGGCATGGGATCGGCGTTTCATGTGGCCCTGGATCGATTCAGTTGCAGGTCCAGCCGAACTCGAGCAGGATGATCGCGACATCGCCGCTGCCGACCACGCCGTCGCCATCGAGATCGCTGGCGCCGCCCGCCGAACCGAAGTCCAGCAGCACGAATCCAACGTCGCCGGCATCCACCGTGCAGCTGCCGTCGAGGTCGGCCGGATTGCCCGGCACCTGCGCGTCACCCTGCGAGTACACCAGCACCGAGTAGGGGCCGATGTTCAGCGTGGCGCTCTGGGGAAGGCCGTCGTAGGCGTAGCCGTTGGCGTCCACGTCCAGCGAGGCTGTGTTGGCGAAGTCGCTGGAGTATCCATTCCAGTCGCTGTTGAAGCGGCACTTCCACATGCCACCGCGCGGCATGCCGATGCGGTAGTTGGACCAGCTGGTCGCGCTGAAGTTGACCAGCACCACCACATCATCGCCGGTGCCGCCGTTCATCCAGCGGTGCCAGCCCACCAGCTTGTTCGAGTTGTTCAGGTGGAACACGTTGGTGTTGGGGCCGGTCAGTCCCTTGGTGACAGCCTGCGTGTTGCGGCGCAGCGCGATCATGTCCTTGTACATCTGCACGATGCCCGCGTAGGTGGTGACCTTGGTCCAGTCCAGCGGGTCGCTGTCGGTGAAGAATCCGTCCTCCAGCATCTCCTGGCCCTGGAACATGAACGGAATGCCGGGGCTGAAGAAGGTCACTGCGGCGCCCAGCGTGCTGCGCTTGCGTGCCCAGTAGTCGCCGGGCGTGCTCGGGCTGATGCTGCTCGACATGCGCTGCTTGCCGTTGGCAACCTCGTCGTGGCTCTCCACGTAGATCACGCGCTCGGTGTGGTTGCCGTTGTAGTTGTGGGTGATCGCTTCCCTGATCTTCGACATGTCGCGACCGCTGTCCCAGGTCTGCTGGATCACGTCGCGCACGTTGTGCACGAACCAGTCCCACTGGCTGTCGAAACCGGCGCCACCCACGCTGGTGGGCTTGCTGATCCAGTCGCTGTCGTCGAAGTCCTCGGCCACCGAGATCTTGCCCGGGAACTGCGCGTTGATCTCGTCGTTGCACCACTGCAGCATGCCCCAGGCGTAGGGCAGCTCCTGCCCGTACTGGTCGGTGCGACGGATGTACTTGGTGCCGTCCCACCGCAGGCCGTCCATGCGGAACTCGTCCAGCCACATCAGCGCGTTGTCCCTGATGAACTGGCGCACCTCGGCGCGGCCGTAGTCCGGGCGCGTGTTGCCCCACGGCGTGGCCGCCTGCGTGGCATTGTTGTAGAAGAAGATGCCGCCGAGGTTGTTCTGGCTCCAGCCATCGAACTGCCACATGTCCATGTCGGTGGGGCCAAGATGGTTGTAGATCACGTCGTTCAGCACCGCGATGCCGCGCGCGTGCGCCGCATCCACGAAGCGCTTCAGGTCATCCGGCGTGCCGTAGGCGCTTTCCACGCTGAACGGATAGCTGGGGTTGTACCCCCAGCTCAGGTCGCCCGGGAACTCGTTGATGGGCATCAGGCTGACGCAGTTCACGCCCAGATTCGAAAGATGATCCAGCTTGCTGATCGCGTTGGCGAAGGTGGCCGGCGGAGACCCGCTGGCCGACGTGCCGAAGGTGCCGATGTGCATCTCGTAGATCACCAGCTCGTTCCAGTTGGCGATCTGGAAGTTCGAGGTCTGCCACTGGTACGCCTTGGGGTCGTACACGATGCTGGTGCCCACGCTGTTGGTCAGATCGCGCGCGCGCGGATCGTTCTTCAGCCGATAGGTATTGTTGTACTTGATCGCGAACTTGTACTGCGCGCCCGGCAGCACATTCGCGATGTCGCCCGACCAGTACCCGTTGCCCTCGCTGCTGAGCTGGTGCGCGGTGGTGCTGTAGAAGGTGCTGGCCAGCGCAACGCTCACGGCCTGCGCGTTGGGTGCCCATGTTCGGAAGGTGGTGCCCTTGGTGGTTCCGACCTCGTAGGGGATGGCGCCGATGCCGCCGCGTGTGGACACGGGCAGTACCACCGCGTGGGCCGCGACGCAGGCAAGGCACAGCGCAGCGAGGGCAGTGATGCCCTGCGACAACCTGGAGCGGCGGGCTCGGGGCGCATGCTTCATGGCGGATCTATCTCCCATTCAGGGGTGCGTGGCGGTGTGTCCCATTCTGCCCCACGGCAGCGATGGGGAAAGCGAATTGCCTTCAGATTTGAGCGATAATAGAAACCGCCGGTCGGTTGGGCCACTCAAATCGGACGTTGCGCCGGCCGCAGCGGACTAGTTGATCAGCCCGGGAAGGATCAGCGACTTCAGGCCCACCAGGTCAGGGGCGGACTCGGTGCCGGTGCTCTGGGTGGCGCCGGTGTTCGGGTTCGTCTCGACCAGCCCGTCCCGCAGCGTCTTGCTGAGGATTTGGTACGCCGAGGTGCTGCCATCGCAGTTGCTCAGGTTCACCTGGTACTGCGGAACGGCCCAGATGGCGGGGGCGTCGAACCACAGCGTTCCCTTGCTCGGATCGGGATTCGCGAGGAAGCCGCCGACGTTCCATCCGTCCATCGCCGACTTGGCCTTGGAGGTGTCCATCTGCCCGATGGCGTAGAAGGTGCCGGCGGGCTGCCGGATGCGACTGAGGGTGCGCGTGTCGTAGCCGTAGCTGGAGGAGATCCATGCGCCCGAGCCCGGGGAGCCTCCGGGAAGGCCGTCGAAGTCGTCCGCGTACAGCACGCCCACGAAGGCGTTGATGGCGTAGCTGCGCGGGCGCAGCGAGGCATCCATCGGACTGCGATACAACTTCGCGTCGCCGAGGTAGTTCCACATGCTGCCCTTCTCCAGGGCGGCCAGCGTCTCGATGTTGTTCGTGGCGTCGATCGTGTCGGCGTTGGTGCCGGTGGGCTCCGCCACCACCCAGGGCTTGTACGCGTTGGCGTTGTCATCGCGCGAGTTGCTGGTGGCATTGAAGGCCACCTTGGGATCCTTGGTGAGCGATCCCCATCGGCCCGGCGTGTCGGTGCGCGGGCTTGGCAGGCGTCCCTTGTTGCTGCTGGCGTAGGTGTTGGCGGCGCTGGCGATCGAGCGCAG
>CAIPQY010000308.1 GCA_903867275.1 uncultured bacterium
CCCCATGGCCGAGGCCGCGGGCGACTGGCTGCGCAGCAAGGAAGTGCGGCATCGCGGTGACTGGGCCGTGAACGTGGCGCCGGGCACCGAGCCGGGCGGATGGTTCTTCGAGTACGCCAACGCGTGGTACCCCGATGTGGACGACACCGCGATGGTGGCCATGAGCCTGCGCCGCATCGGCGGGCCCGCCAACATCGCCGCCGCCGAGCGTGGCGTGCGATGGATCCTGTCCATGCAGAACGACGACGGTGGCTGGGCGGCCTTCGACAAGACGAAGGACCGGCCCATCTACGAGTTCGTGCCGTTCGCCGATCACAACGCGATCCAGGATCCAAGCTGCCCTGACATCACCGGCCGCGTGCTGGAGTGCCTGAGCTGGCACGGGCTGTCGCTGGATCACCCGGCGATTCGCCGCGCGGTGCAGTACATCGAGACCAAGCAGGAGCGCGAAGGCTGCTTCTTCGGTCGCTGGGGCGTGAACTACATCTACGGCACGTGGCAGGCGGTCATCGGTCCGATCCGCTGCGGCGTGCGTCGCGATGCGTCGTGGATCAAGCGTGCCGGCGCATGGGTGAAGAGCGTGCAGAAGGCGGACGGCAGCTTCGGTGAGAGCGCCAATAGCTACGAGAACCCCAGCCTGAAGGGACAGGGACCGAGCACCGCCAGTCAGACCGCGTGGGCGGCCATGATTCTGCAGGAGATCTACGGCGCCAACGATCCCGATCTGCAGCGCGCGGTCGAATGGCTGGCGCGCACGCAGCTCACGCCTGCCGATGCCGCCGATCCGCTGAAGAATCCGGATGGCGACCCTGCGGGCTCCTGGTGCGAGACGGAATTCACCGGCACCGGATTCCCGAAGGTGTTCTACCTGCGCTACCACATGTACCGGCTGTACTTCCCGTTGATGGCGATGGGGCGGTTCGTGCAGGCGCGTGCAGCGGGGGCGTGATTCACGCCGCCGCTTCGGCTTGTACACGCGTCTCCGGCACCGCCAGCAGGAACCACAGCAACCCCGATGCCGCGATGCCCGACAGGGTGGCGAAGGTGGTGTTGTAACTGGTCGCGCTCGCGATCACGCCCGCCAGCAGGTTGCTGCAAGCGGTGCCAAGGCCCAGCGCCAGCGCGGTGGCGCCCAATGCCAGATTGAATCGTCCGGTGCCGCGCGCCAGATCCGCCACCATCAGCACCGCGACGACGCCGTAGATGCCCGCACCGATGCCGTCGAGCACCTGCACGGCGATCAGGAACGCGGGGTTCACCGACTGGGTGTACAGCAGTCCGCGGATGGGCAGCACCAGGAACGCGATCAGGAACACCGGCTTGCGGCCCCATCGTTCCGCCCCGTGCGCGGCCAGCAGCGCCACCGGCACCATCACCACCTGCGCCACCACGATGCACGCCGATATCAGCGCCGCCGCCGAATCCGGCTTGCCGATCGACACCTTCTGACCGACCAGCGGCAGCATGGCGGCGTTGCCCAGATGGAACAGGAACATGGCCGCGATGAACGCCATCAGGCGCGGCGTGCGCCACAGCACCGCAATGGCGCTTTCCGTGGGCGCGTCGGCGTTGCTCGGCTGTTCGGGTGCCTCCCGTGCGCGTGCGTGATCGATGTCCGACTCGCGGATCAGCAGGCAGCACACCGCGCTGGCGAGGGCCACTGCGGCCACCAGATGGAAGATCGCGATGTAGCCGAAGACGGTTCCCACCACGCCGGACAGCACGGCCGCGGTCACGTTGCCGGAATGGTTCAGCGCCTCGTTGCGGCCCGTGCGTCTGGCGAAGTGTGCGCGACCCACCAGGCCCAGGCTGATGCCCGCGATGGCCGGCGGCATGACCGCCGCCGCCGCGCCGATCATGGCCTGCGCCACGACGATGCCGGGCAAGGCATGCATCAGGCTCATGCCGATGCAGGAGGCGGCCACCACCCCGGCAGCCGTGACCACCACCCATCGCTTGCGATGCGTGCGATCGATCAACGCGCCTGCAGGCAACTGGGCCAACAGCGTTCCGATCACCATGGCCGCCATGGCCACACCGACCTGCGAAGGTTCCCACGCGCAGTGCACTAGAAGGTAGATCGACAGGTACGGGCCCAGGCCGTCCTGCACATCGGCAAGGAAGAACACCAGTCCGTCCAGTGCGCGCAGACTTCGGGCAGCCTTGATCGGAGGCACGCAGCGAGCCTAGCAGTGAAGAAGGCGTTCGGTCGAAAATGAGAGGGATGCGCATGCATGGGCCCCGATTCGAAACCGACGCCGATGAACAGACAGGCCAGTCGGTGCATCGCACGGATCACCGCGGAACCTTCGTTGCGTGCGTCTTGACACCGCCGGGTCGTGTCCCGGGTCAGGCGCCGGCGTGTGGGGCGTTCGTGCGTCGGCAGGTTCGCGGCGGACCTCGAGCGATCAGTTCGCCGCGGCTTTGCGCATGCTTTCGGCGGTCTTTGGCAGCCGCGTGGTGACCAGATTGGCCGCGCTCGCTGGCAGGCCTTCGATCGTCATGGGCACGATCACCGTGTCCTCGCGGCCGGGGTTGCCTGCGTCGCGGCCGTACTTGAAGTCCTTGGTCAGCGTGCCGTCTGGTGACAGTTGCACGCCGGGCCATGCGGGATTGGCGACGGAGATGAAGAAGAGATCGCGCGCAGCGGTGGGCGTGGCGCCGACGGGCATGCGCAGGTTCGCTGATTCAAGTGTGCGCCACAGATCCTGCGCGGTCCATGCGGCGGGATCGACCACGGTGAGCGTGGGCGCGATCAGCTTCGCGTAGGGCGTGGTGCCGTCGGGCACGGTCTGCGCGCGGAAGCGATCGAACGCAGCCACGATGTCGGCCTGCACCAGCGGATAGTGCGTGCAACCAAGCACCACCGTGTCGATCGGGGTCGTGTCGCCGGCCGCCACGCGTTCGTCGAGCAGCGCCTTCACATCGGCATCGATGATCTGCGTGGGTGTTTCCTTCACGGTTGCATCGCCCTCGATGCTGGCCGCCAGCGTGCCACTGCCGCGCTGGAACACCACAGGCGCGTTCGGCATGAGCCGTGCGATCGCCTTGGGATAGGCCTTGCTTGCACAGGTGGCATTGGTGGCCAGCACGGCCACGGCGCCGGTGTTGTTGCCGCGCGTCTCGGCCAGTCCGCGCGCGCCCGCTTCCACCACACCCACCGTGAGCACCGGAATGCCCCAGGCCTTCGCCGCGGCGCGCACATCCTGCAGGCCATAGGCCGTGGCGGTGTTGCAGGCGATCACGATGGCCTTCACTGGTGGCTTGTCCATGCGTGGCTCGGTGGTCGCCGTTGCGCGCCAGCGACGACCCAGCAGGAAGGCCGCGTCCTTCAACACCAGTTCACGCAGGAAGTCGGTCTTGCCCACGGTGCCGTAGTTGCCGTAGGGCATGTTGGCCTGATCGCCGAAGTACACG
>CAIPQY010000309.1 GCA_903867275.1 uncultured bacterium
CACCAGCCGCACAGCATGGCGACCCAGTTGGGCATGCTCGGCGCGCGACCGGCGATCATCCGTTGTCATCCACGCGCAGGCTGGCGGCGCGCTCGACCGAGCGGGCCGTCGCAAGCGTGGCATCGTCGAATCCGACCAGCGGCGGGAACGCGCGCACGCCGTAGCCGCCGCGCGCATCACCCGGCACCTTGCGCGTGGCATCGATGGCGATGCGGTGGCCGTTGCGCTGCAGGTCGCGGCCGAAGTCCGCATTGGCCGCCATCAGGAACAGCACGCGTTCCCAGTCGCGCAGATCCACGCCTTCATCCACCACGACCAGGAAGTCGGCCACGCCTGGCTGTGCAGGCAGCAGGCTCCATGCATGCTCGATCGCCTTCGCGCCATCGCCCGCCGCACGCTTGCTCGCAGCGATGAACATGCAGCGGCCAAGGCCCCACTCGGGCATTTCCGCTGCGGCGAAAGCGCCGCGAGCGGCGGACAGATATGCGGTGCGCTCGACTTCGGTTGGCATGCGTGGATCGGCGAGCGAGCACCCGAACGCTTCCTCGCCCGCTCGCTTGCGCGTGGCATCCAGACCCATCTTCATGCCGGCACCGAGTCCGGGCGCCGAGTGATCCAGGATGTCCAGCGGACCGTGCACCAGCTCCACGTCGCGCACGAAGTCGCAGCGCTCGAACACGGTGCGCAGCACGGCGGGTTCGTCGTGCACCGACACGCCCTCGTCCACGGCCACGATCATCTTGGTCCACGCCATCTGCCCCGCGCCCCACACGCTGCTCATCAGGCGGCGCCCCTGGAACGCGTACGCCTTGCGGATGCGCACGAACGCCGCGTTGTGGAAGCAGCCGAATCGC
Organism: uncultured bacterium; assembly: GCA_903867275.1. GTDB lineage: Bacteria > Planctomycetota > Phycisphaerae > Phycisphaerales > SM1A02 > SYAC01. Next base: position 855 of record CAIPQY010000309.1, read on the forward strand.
GGCAGGTGGTAGTCGTCCACGTCGTGCACGATCGTCTTCAGCAGCGGCAGGAAGATGCGCTCGGTCGCCTTGCCCAGCCAGTAGTCCTCCTCGGGTGGCAGGCCCACGATGGTGGCTGGATACACCGCATCGCGCGCGTGCGTGATGGCGGTCACTTCCACCACCGGGTATCGATCGGGCAGCGAGTAGAAGCCGGTGTGATCGCCGAAGGGTCCCTCGAACACCGCGCCGGGGCCCAGCGGTTCGCCGCGCGCCGGATCCCAGTCGGGTCCGCCGCACTCGGTGCTCACCCAGCCCTCGATCACGATCTCGCTGTTGGCGGGCACGCGCAGCGGCACGGTCTTTGCGCGCACCATGGGAATGCCGCCGCCATTCAGGAAGCCGCACATCAGCAGCTCGCTGATGCCCGGCGGCAGCGGGGCGGTGGCGCCGTAGGTCATCACGCTTTCGCCGCCAAGGCAGATGGCGATCGGCATGCGCTTGCCCAGCTTCTTCCAGCTGCGCCAGTGCGAGGCGCCGTCGTGATGCAGGTGCCAGTGCATGGCGAGCGTGGTGGGGCCCAGCAGCTGGCTGCGGTACATGCCGATGTTGTGACTGGCGGGCTTGGCCGCGTCGCGATCGTCGGCATGGATCGTGTGCATGCCGGCCAGCGTGATGTAGCGCCCCTCGCCGCCCGCGGTGCCGGCCTGCTCGGCGCTCATGCTGTAGCCCACCGCGCTTGGATCACCATCCAGCGGCCAGCACTTGATGATGGGCAGGCGTCGCAGGTCCACCTCGCCGCGTTCGGTCAGCTTCACCACTTCCTGCGCGCGACCGTTCCGCACGGTGCGCGGCCCCACGCGAAGCAGCGGCAGGAACTCGCGTGCCTTCGCGATGATCTCGCCCAGCGAGCGCGGTGGCTGCGGCTTGGTCAGGCTCGCGATGCGGTCGGCCACCTGCTCGAGGCCGCGCGGATGATCGTGCACGCCCAGCGCCATCTCCATGCGACGCGCGCTGCCGAACAGGTTCATGACCAGCGGAAAGTCGCAGCCCTCCACCTGTTCGAACAGCACGGCCTTGCCGCCAAGTGCCGCGCCCACGGGGTCGAATGTTGCGGCACTGCTCGAGGCGTTCGCGCATCGGCTGCGCGACTGGCGCTCCGCGATGCACCCTGGCACCAGCTTGGGTGACACGGGCTGCCGCACGCGCGCCAGTTCGCCCGCCTGTTCGAGGGCCGTGATGAAGTCGCGCAACGATCGGTGGGCGGGCATGGGGCTGGATTGAATGTCACTTGGCCCGCCGCGGCAACTCCCCATCTGGCCACTTCACCAAGAAGGCGAAGGAATTTCGGCAATCTGTCGGAAAAAGGGCCGCGATGCGCGGGATGCCCCGCATGGCCACGGAGGATGCGCGCATGCCGGGGCAGCGTGCTGCGGCGACGCAATGCAAGGAGGGCATCGCAGATGGTCCGATGGAATCACACATGTGCACGGTTGGCATGCGCCCTGGGCGCGTTGGCGCTCGGCGTCGGGTGTTCCAGTCTCGAGGTGGAACAACGCAATCCCGACGGCTCCATCTGGCGCCAGAAGAGCGTGGTGTTCGCACCGGATGTCGAACTTCGCCCCAACGAGTTCACGGTGTCGAGTGGTGGCGTGACCAAGGACGGATTTCCCGTCGAGGTGCTCACGCCGAACTCGGGCAAGGGTCCCACCTACTACCGCGTGCTGCCACCCGACCAGCCGGCGCTGCAGTTCCGCGGTGCGCAGCCCGCGCGTCGCGTGGCAACGCCGCTCCCGCAGCCATCCATCGCGGATCAGCCGTTCACCACGCGAACCACCGAGCTGGCGGGATTCGACACCTTCCGTGTGCACGTGGACATGCAGATCGACGCGGCGGTGCTGGAGGTGCGTTCGGAGCAGCAGCCGTGGCGTGTGCTGGCCGAAGGCTCGATCAACACCGTGGTGCGCGCTGCGTTGCAGGCAGGCATTCATCCGGTCGAGTTCCGGAACGAGTTCGGCACCTGGCAGGTGACCTCGGATCCACGATTCCCGATGCTGTGCACGCGCCTGAATGGAGGCGTGGTGAACGTGCGCGGCATCCCATGATC
>CAIPQY010000310.1 GCA_903867275.1 uncultured bacterium
GGGCGGTGCGGTGGCGATGCACATCCCACATGGCGCGTGCATGTCGAAGGAATCGCGCGCGTTCGGCGGTGTCGAGTCGGCTCCACAGCGTGGCTGTGTGCGTGCGCAAGCCGTCGATCACGCTGCGCCAATCGCGCGAGGTGCCTTCGGGCGTGCGTTCGCGCAGCCGTTCGCGAAGCCATCGCGTGAGGCGCGACATGCGCAGGTGTGGTTGCGAGGCAAGCAGCGCCTGCACCGATGCCGTCAGATCCACGGGCGCGGGGCGCGGCACGACGTGTGCGCGCGGCAGCCATCCATTGCGTGAAAGCATCCAGATCGGCGCGGTGCGCTTCGCGCCGTCGTGGGTGAGGCTGAGCGCCACATCCACGGCGGTGAGACTGGATCCGATGATCGCCACGGGTTCGTCGGGTCGAATGTGCGCCACCGATGCGGGCCGCCATGGGTCGCCGATCCATCGGTCACGCGGGCCTGTCCATGCATGCTGCAGCGGATCACGCGGCAGGGGCGTGCCGGTGGCGATCACCACGCTGTCGGTGGTCATGCTGCTGCCATCGGACATGCGCACGATCAAGCCCGTTGCGGTGCGTTCGATCGCCGTGGCCTGCACGCGGTGCATCGTGAACTGGCTGCCGCACGCTGCGGCCTCGCTGACCGCATGGGCAAGCGATTCACGCACATAACGGCCAAAGAGCATGCGCGGCAGGAAGTCGGCCGCGGTCGCATGTGGCAGATGCGCCTTCGACCATTCCAGGAAGTGCAGCGGCGCATCGGGGCGTGCGCTCATGTTTCCTGCAGGCACGTTCAGCAGGTGCGATGCGTCGATCGTTCCGTAGGCGGCGCCGGTACCCGCTGAACCCTGCGCGTCGATCAGCCGCACATGCATCGGCACCGAACGCGCGCGAGCCGCATCGAGCAGGTGCATGGCTGTGCAGGCTCCCGAGAAGCCGCCGCCGATCACGCATGTGTGGAACGATCGCACGCAGTCGCTCAGCCGTCGGTGAGCTCGACCGTCCAGTAGGCCTCATCCAGGAAGGCCTTCCAGCTCTGGTACTTGGGGCTGCCCAACCGCACGGCGATCGCGGGGTTGCGCCGCGGCTTCACGGCCGGACGGATCAGTCGAATGCCCGCCTCGCTCGGCGTGCGACCACCCTTGCGGGCATTGCAGCGCACGCAGGCGCACACCAGGTTCTCCCAGCTGTTGCCGCCGCCCTGCACGCGCGGCACCACATGGTCCAGCGTGAGTTCCTTGGTGCTGAAGTGCTTGCCGCAGTACTGGCAGCGATTGCTGTCCCGCGCGTAGATGTTGCGGCGATTCAGCTTCACCTGCTCCTTGGGGAAGCGGTCGTAGCCCAGCAGTCGGATGATCTTCGGCACCGCGATCACGATGCGCGTGGTCTGCAGCCAGTCGTGCGCGTCCTGCTCGTACTGCTGCTGGAACTCGGCCGCATCCACCCAGCTGGCCAGGTTGTAGTTGATGTAGCTGCCGTTCTCGACCGAGATCACCTCGGCCACGTTCTTGCACAGCAGTGTGAATGCGCGGCGGGCATCCACGACGCGAATCGCGCCGTAGAGGCGGTTGAGAACCAGCACGCGTGCGTCGAGAGCCGACGCGGAGAGAGTCATCCTGACGAACCTCCTGTGACCCTCGGATCCTCCGAGGTGTCGACGAAGTCTACCCCTTGCAGGGCCGCAGGCAATCGCCAAGCGTGAAGGTTGCGTCAGGTTGGCCAGTTCTCAACCCTGCAGCCACGCGGTCTGGGCGGCCAGATCCTGCGGTTGCAGCACCAGCGGGGTTTCCGCGGGCACATGCTGGCGGATGAGGTCGCGCACCAGTTTGGCAGGCAGCACGCCCTGACCCAGCGGAACGGGCGTGAGCAGATCATCATCGGTGGTCGGCCCCAGATCTTGCAGCAGCACCAGCGCTGCCCGAGGCCCGAGTGAAGTGAACAGCCGCTCAAGATGCTCCGGCAGATCACGCAGCATGTCGGGCGTGATCATGTCGGCCGGCGACAGCGCCACCTGCACGGGAAGGCCCGCATGGTCGGTGAGAAAGCGAAGGCAGCCCTGCGCATCGCTCAGCACATGTCGGTGATGCGGTCGAAGGCACAGCGTGCGCGCCTGCGATTCGAGTGCGGGCGCCGCCTCGTGCACCAGCGCATCCAGCGCCGCGCGACCTGGCCGCATCCAGTTGGCCGGGTGCGTGGCGAAGGCTTCGTCGGCAAGCGATCCGCTCCAGCACAGCAGGCGCGGGGCCGGTGCCTCGAGGGAGGCGAGCCAGCCGGCCTGCAGCGGATTCCCCTCGATCCACGCCGCCGCCACGCGATCCGGTCGGCCAAGCTGGCATGCAAGTGCGTCGCACGCCGGGGGCGTGGCGCCGCTGAGGCGAGCGAGCGTCTTGGCATCGTGCATGACATGCAGGTTCACGCCGCAAGGGTAGTGGCTCGCGCTAGCATTTCCGCATGCATCGCACCATCGCCCTGGCCGCCGCCGTATCGATCGCCGCTTGCATGCTGGCCCTGGCGCCGGCCGCGGCGCCCACGCAGGCCGCCACGCCGATCTTCAACGGCACCGATCTTTCGGGCTGGGTGAACGTGAACTGCGCGCCCGGCACCTTCGCCGTGCAGGACGGCGAGATCCGCTGCAGCGGCAAGCCCACCGGCGTGCTGCGCACCGCCAAGCCCTACCGCAACTTCATTCTGGACATGGACTGGATGCACGAGAAGCCGGGAGGCAACGCCGGCCTGTTCATCTGGAGCGATCCGCTGACCGCTCGCGGCCAGCCCTTCACGCGCAGCATCGAGGTGCAGGTGATGCTGACCGACGACGTGAAGGACGAGAAGGGCACGCTGCTCTACACGGGGCAGGGCGACATCTTCTCCATCCACGGCGCCACCATGGTGCCCGATCGCCCGCACCCGGCCGGTTGGGCGCGCTGCCTGCCGAGCGAGCGTCGCACCAAGGGCGCCGGAGAGTGGAACCACTACCGCGTGATCGCGAAGGACGGCACGCTGAAACTGGAAGTGAACGGCAAGGAAGTGAGCGGCGCGCACGACATCGCGCCGCGCGAGGGATTCATCTGCCTCGAGAGCGAGGGCAGTCCGATCCGCTTCCGCAACATCACGCTGCAGGAACTGCCCGATGACGGCAAGCCGCTGCCACCCGACATGCAGTGCAAGCCCGACGAGGGCTTCGTGAGCCTGTTCGACGGCACGCTGCGCGGCTGGCGCGAGAAGGAGGGCATGCACGGCCACTGGGTGCCGCAGGACTGGGTGCTGGCCTACGACGGCCACGGCGACATGCTGTGGAACGAGCGTGAACTGCGCGATTTCGAGCTGATCTGCGACTGGCGCTGGACGGGCAAGCCCGTGAAGGCCAAGGTGCCGGTGATCCGCCCGGACGGCACCACGCCCGTGGGCGACGACGGCAAGCAGCAGATGGTGGAGATCGATGATTTCGGCGACAGCGGCATCTACCTGCGCGGCAGCGACAAGAGCCAGATCAACATCTGGTGCTGGCCTATCGGCAGCGGCGAGGTGTTCGGCTATCGCAACGATCCCACGCAGCCTGCCGCCGTGCGCGCGGGCGTGACGCCGAAGGAGAAGGCCGATGCGGCGCCCGGCAAGTGGAATCGCTTCCGCATCCGCCTGCAGGGCGATCGCCTGACGGTGAACCTGAACGGCAAGACCGTGGTCGAGAACGCACAGCTGCCTGGACTGCCGAACAAGGGCCCGATCGCGCTGCAGCATCACGGCGCGCCGATCGAGTTCGCCAACATCTATCTGCGTGAGTTGAAGCCCGAGACGCCGAAGTCGGAGTGATCGCGGGGGCTCAGGTGCCGCGATAGCTGCAGCGACTCGTGCAGGTCTCCTGCACGATCACTTCGGTCAGCAGCGGCATGACCGGCTTCAGTTGATCCCAGATCCACTTGGCGATCATCTCGCTGGTCGGGTTGTCCAGGCCCGGCACCTCGTTCAGGCATCGGTGGTCGAGCGCCTGCTCGAGCGGCAGCGTGGCCGCCGTGAGGTCGTTCAGGTCGATCAGGTAGCCCTGCTTCGGGTCGAAGGATCCCTCGACCACCACCTCGGCGCGAAAGCTGTGCCCGTGCATGCGACGGCACGGATGTTCGGGCGGAAAGCAGGGCAGCCAGTGGGCTGACTCGAAGCCGAAGGTCTTGGAGAGCCGGACGTGCATGCGAGCAGCGCATGCGGGCCGGTGCCCTGTTGGACACCGGCCCGCCGTGCGTTCAGTCCTTCTTGGCCTTCTTCTTGCCCTCGCCCTTCGGCGTGGTGTCCGCTGCCGCGCCCTCGGCGTGTGCGCCGGAGGTGTCGGTGGCGGCCAGCGCAGCCTCGAGGCCCTTCAGGCCGCGACGCTGATCGCGCAGGCGACGGCTCTTGCCGGTGCGCTCGCGCAGGTAGTACAGCTTGGCACGACGCGCGTCGGCGCGGCGCACCACCTCGATCTTGCCCAGACGCGGCGAGTGCAGCGGGAAGATGCGCTCCACGCCCTCGTTCGCCACGATGCGGCGCACGGTGATGGTCGCGTTCACGCCGCGGCCCTTCTGGGCGATCAGCACGCCCTGGAACACCTGCACGCGCTCCTTGTCGCCTTCGATGATCTTGTAGTGCACGTCGATGGTGTCACCGACGGAGAAGGGGGGGAAGCTCTTGGCGTCCTTGACCTGGCTGGCGGTGGTCTGCTCGATGGTGAGTTGGCGGTTCATGATCAGTCTCGCAATCTGGATCCGCTGGCGGATCCCAATGTCCCTTTGCAGCCTTCGGAATCCTTCCGAAGACGCCGCGTGGGCGCTGGTCACTTGGGCTCTTCACGGCCCAGGGGTGACCGTTCCATCAGATCCGGCCGACGCACACGCGTGCGGTGGATCGTCTGCTCGCGTCGCCATGCCTCGATTGCGGCATGGTCGCCCGAGAGCAGCACCTCGGGAACGTTCCGTCCGCGCCACGAGCGCGGGCGGGTGTAGTGCGGGCAATCCAGCAGTGGATTGCCTTGCTCGTCGCGGCGGCTGAAGGAGTCCTCCGCGGCCGAGCGTTCATGACCCAGCACTCCTGGAAGGAGTCGGGTCACCGCGTCCGCGACCAGGAGTGCAGGCAGCTCGCCGCCTGACACCGTGAAGTCGCCGACGCTGATCTCGAGAGGGCGAAGTTCCTCGATCGCCCGCTCGTCGATCCCCTCGTAGTGGCCTGCGATCAGCAGCAGTCTGGGCTGCTGGGCAAGCCATTCCACGCGGGTTTGCCGAAGGGGTTCCCCTTGCGGCGTGAGCAGCACGCGGCAGGCTGCTCGAGTGTCCATCTTCTCGACCGCCTCGACCGCGTCGACGAGGGGGTCACACATGAAGACCATGCCGGGTCCGCCGCCGAAGGGTCGGTCGTCCACCTTGTGGTGAGCGCCGGTGGCCCAGTCGCGGATGTCGTGCAGGAAGTACTGCACGGCTCCGCTGGTGGCGGCCCGTCCGCAGATGCTGGCGGCGAGTGGCGCCGTCATCATCTCCGGAAAGATCGTGAGGAGGTCGATGCGCATGGGCATGGCCTCCCGCGGAGGGGATCAGCCCTCCTTCTTCTCCTCGGTGGCGGCGGGCTTCGGATGGCGGCTCACCTTGCTGCGCACAGCGAGGGCCTTGGCCGAAGCGGCCGGAATCGCGCCACCCAGGTTCTTCACCAGGTTGGCCACGGTCAGGCTGGGCTGGGCGCCCTTGGCGAACCAGTGCTGCACCCGATCCATGTCGAAATTCACCTGCTTGCCTTCGGGACCGGTGGGGTCGTACCAGCCCAGCTCCTCGATCACGGCGCCGTCACGTGGGGCGCGCTTGTCGGTGGCGCAAAGGCGATAGAACGGCTTGTGGATTCGGCCGAAACGCTTGAAACGCAGAACAACCATTGTGGTACCTCGTCAGCCGCCTTCTCGGGACGCGTCGACCACCTTGGTCGACTCGCCATCCCGGGTGCCGGTTGGGCGACCCCTTTCGGAGCCACCGTGCCGGTCACCTTTGAACGGGCAGGTGCGAATCGACGAGTGTAGCGGAACCCGGGCAACCTTCCAAGGGGTGGTTCGGCGGGGGTTTCAGCCCACCCACAGGCTGACCTTGGTGGCCCATTCCACGCTCCACAGGCGGCACAGGCGCTCGATGGGGGCGAACAGGCCCAGCATGCCGCAGGCGAAGATGGCGATCCAGCCGAACTGCTGCATCTGCGGGCCCTCGAGCACGGGTCGCAGGGGGGCGATCAGGCCGGCGAACACCTTGCTGCCATCGAGTGGCGGGAAGGGCAGCATGTTGAAGAAGGCCAGGAACAGGTTCAGCCAGCCGCCGGTGAGCAGGAACAGCTGCACGTTCTCGTGCTGGGTGGTGCCCACCGGGCCCTTCACCGCCCACACGCCAAGCGCGGTGAGACTGATGAAGGCGAGCAGCACGTTCATGGCGGGCCCGGCCGCGCTCACCAGCACGTCGCCCATGCGACCCATGCGGAAGCGGAAGGGCGACACGGGCATCTGGCCCCACGCGAAACCGATGGCCGCGAAGAAGATGAGCGACGTCGGACCCATGTGCACGAGCGGATTGAAGTTCATGTGGCCCGCCGCGCGCGGCGTGTCATCGCCCTGCCACAGCGCGGTCCAGCCGTGCGCCAGTTCGTGCAGCATCACGCTGACCAGCACCCAGAACACCCAGCTGGCCAGCAGCACGGGGCTGCGCTCCCACAATTCATGCATCCACCATCCGCTCATGCGCGCAGCATAGGTGAGTGCGCGTCAGGATGCGTGGGTGACTTCGCCGGCCTGCATGCACCATCGCACGCGCGGCGGATCGGTGACCCAGTTGCAGCGGAATGGATCGCGATCAAGCGACACCAGATCGGCCGAGAGCCCGGTGGCCAGGCGGCCGGTGCGCCCGTTGCAGCGCAGGCAGCGCGCGGCGTCGATGGTGAAGGCGCGCAGGGCGGTTTCGGGCGACACGTTGTCCTGAGGGCGGCACATGTCGCCGTTGGCATCCAGGCCCGTGATGGCGGCGCGCATGCCCGCGATCACGTTGGGCGGCACGATGGGCCAGTCGCTGCCGAAGGCCAGCATCGCGCCGGATTCCTGCAGCGCACGGAACGGAAAGAAGCGGTCCATGCGTTCGGCGCCAAGCGCGCATTCGGCGCCGGGCGCGTCGTGGAACTTGTGCAGCGGCTGCATGCTGGCCCAGCGGCCCCTCATGCGCGGCAGGTCGTCAGGGTGCACGGTCTGCGCGTGCTCGATGCGCAGCGCCTCGCGGGCGGGCACGCCGCGCAACTCCGACGCGTCGGCGGCATCCAGCACGGCGCGCAGGGCCGCATCGCCGATGGCGTGCAGGCTCATGCTGAAGTCGCGGCGCAGACCTTCGCGCAGCCATTCCGCCAGCACGCCGCGCTCGGCGAGCTCCATGAACAGGCCGCAGTCGTTGGGCGCATCGGCGTAGGGCTGCAGCATGCGCGCGGTGCGGCTGCCCAGCGTGCCGTCCACGAAGGTCTTGAAGCCGATGATACTCAGCATCTCGTCGCGGGGCACGCAGTTGAACAGGTTCCAGTCGAGCGGCCAGTCGCGATCGAGCAGCGTGGTGCGGATGCGAAGGCGCATTTCGCGGCGCAGCGGGTCGATCGCTTCCACCAGATCGCGCGCGTACTCCATGCTGCCCACGGTGGCGATGCCGTGCGCGGCCAGATGGCGCGATGCCGCGCGCAGGCCTTCGCGTCGCTCGGCGATCGTGGGTTCGGGCACGCAGGGCTTGGCCCACTTCCACGCCGCCTGCTCCAGGAACAGGCCCGTGGGCTGGCCGTGTGCGTCGCGTTCCACGCGGCCGCCGGGCGGGTCGGTGCGCAAGTCGAAGCGTGTTGCCACGCGAGCCAGCGCGGCGCGATTCAGCACGCAGGCGTGCTGATCCATGCGCCAGGCGATGGCGGGGCGGTCGCCGCAGGCGTCAAGCCATTCGGCCGTGGGCATGTCGCCACCCCAGCGGGACTGGTCCCAACCGTTGGCCTTCAGCCAGCGCTCTGGAGGCAGTGCGGCGTGCGCGTCGGCGATGGCCTTGGTGAACTGCTCGCGCGAACCAACCTGCGAAAGGTGGATCTCGCCGAGCGAGAGTCCGCCGAGGGTGAGATGCACATGCGTGTCGATGAATGCTGGGCCGACCCACGGGCCGCCATCGAGTTCGCGATCGGCTGCGCCGGCGTCGAAGGACTCGATGCGTCCGTCTGCGATCACCAGCGAGCGTGCATTGGCATCGGCGGTGTCCGCGGTCCAGATCTTCTCGGCGCGCACGCGAAGTCGGGGCATGCAGCTATCGTAGAGGCATGCGCATCACTCTTCCTGCGGCGATGGTCGGCTTGGCGTTGCTCGCGGCATGCGGCGATGGTGCGCCGGCACCCAAGCCACCCGCGCCGTTTGCCGTTTCGAAGGCCGTGCCCGCCGCGGATGCGGGTGGTGCGTCGGGTGATGTGGCAGGTGATCCCGCCAACGCGGTCTGCGGCGGATTCACCTTTCCGAAGCCTGCTGCGTGGAAGGGCGTGAAGCCCACGGCCGCGTTCCGCACGCTGCAGTTCGAGGTGCCGGGCGCGGGTGGCGCGGCGGATCTGATCTTCAGCGTGTTCACCGATGGGCAGGGGGGCAAGCCGGAAGAGAACATCCAGCGCTGGCGCAACCAGTTCCGCGACGCAAACGGGCAGCCCGCCGCGCCAACCGAAACCCAGCGCAAGGTGGGCGATCTGATGGTGCAGCGCGTGGACATCCGCGGCGCGTGGAAGGGCATGGGCATGCAGGCGGCGCGTGAGGGCACGGTGCAGCTGGCTGCGATCGTGCCGGCGGAGGCGGGCACCATGATCTATGTGCGGATGGTGGGTGCCGAGGCCACGGTCGAGGCTGCACGCGCGGACTTCGAGCGCATGATCGACGGCATGCATCGGTGAGGTTCGGCGCGGGCCGCGTGGTGCTACAGTGAACCCCGACTTCCAGGAGATCACCATGCACCGAATCGCCCGTTCCATCGTTCTCATGTGCACCGTCGCCGCGTTCGCGGGCCTGTCGGCATGCACCACCATGAAGCGAGCCGTCGAGACCGAAGCGCAGCAGGAGGTGCGCCGTCAGCGCGATCTGGCGGACACCAGCGCCTTCTACAAGAGCCTGACCGAACGCATCCTGATGCGACTGGGTGATGGCAAGCATCAGGAAGTGTTCGATGTGCTGGTGCTGTCGGGCGGCGGCGACTTCGGTGCCTTCGGCGCAGGCTTCCTGCTTGGCTGGGGTCAGGTGCAGGATCCATCGATGCGTCGACCGAAGTTCGACTTCGTGGCCGGCACCAGCACGGGCGCGTTGCTTGCGCCGCTGGCATATCTGGGCACCGATGCCGATCTGCAGCTGGGCGCCGACATGTACTCCAATCCGCCGAGCGATCTGGTGATGCAGAACGGCCTGATTCCGGTGTTGCCGTTCCACGAGTCGCTGGCGCTTCCGACGGGCTTGCGTCGCGAGGTGGCCGCCCAGTTGAGCGACGCCATGCTGGAGCGATTCAGGCAGGAGGCGGCGACCGGACGCGTGCTTGCCTGTGCCACCACCAATCTGGACTTCGGCACCTTCCGTCCATTCGACGTGCTTGAAGGCGTGAAGCTGGACAACGCGGCCTTCCGTGAATCGATGATGCAGCGGCTGATCGCGTCGGCGTCGATTCCCGCCGTGTTCCCGCCCGTGGAGATCGATGGTTCGTACTACGTGGACGGCGGCGCCACCGAGAACGTGTGGTCGATCCGCAACCAGACCGAACAGGGCACGCCGCTCAGTGAATGGCGCAAGCGCTACCCAGACAAGCCGCTGCCCAGGATCCGCCTGTGGTACCTGATCAACAACCAGTTCTTCCCCAAGACACCCGACGTGAAGCTTGAGTGGATCGACATCGCCTCGGCCGGACTGTCCACGTCGCTGCGCTCGGCGCTGATCAAGGACCTAAACCTGTCCGCCTACGCGGCTGCCGCGGAGAACGCGCAGGTGCCGGGCGAGGTGGAGTTCCGCTTCGTGGCGATCCCCGATGACTGGAAGCCGCCGGTGAAGGGCACTTTCAAGCCCGAGACCATGCGGTCGCTGGTCGAGCTGGGCCGCAAGATGGGTGCGGATCCCGCTTCGTGGCGGACCAAGATCCCGAGGCTGGATGGCACCGAGCAGCCGGGCCCGGCGCCGGCCGTTGCGCCGACGCGCTGAGCGCCGCGAGTGAATCACCAAATGAACAGGGCCCGTGCATCGCTGCACGGGCCCTTGTGTTTCATCGCGTCTCGTGCCGTCACTTCGCGCTGGCGAAGCGCGCGTTCACCTCGTTCCAGTTCACCACGTCCCACCAGCTCTTCAGGTAGTCGGCGCGGCGGTTCTGGTACTTCAGGTAGTAGGCGTGTTCCCACACGTCCACGCCCAGCAGCGGCGTGCCCAGCGTGTCGACGAGGCCCTTCATCAGCGGGTTGTCCTGGTTGGGCGTGCTCACGATCTCCAGCGAGCCGTCGGGCTTCTTGATGAGCCACGACCAGCCGCTGCCGAAGCGCTTCATGCCCGCGTCGGCGAGCTTGGCCTTGAAGTCATCCATGCTGCCGAAGGCCTTGTTGATGGCCGCGGTCAGCTCGGCGCTGGGTGCGCCGCCCTGGCCCTTGGGCGCCATCAGCACCCAGAACAGCGAGTGGTTGTAGTGGCCGCCGCCGTTGTTGCGCACCGCGCCCTTGATGGCGTCGGGCAGCGTGGCCACGCCCGCGCACAGCTCCTCGATGCTCTTGCCCTGCAGATCGGCGTGACCTTCGAGCGCCTTGTTCAGGTTGTCCACGTAGGCCTGATGGTGCTTGGTGCGGTGGATGTTCATGGTGAGCGCGTCGATCGACGGCTCGAGGGCGTTCTCGGGGTAGGGCAGCGCGGGCAGGGTGAAGGGCATGTGTTGCTCCTGGTTGGTCTGGCTGGAAGCCTGAGCGATGGCGCGAACCGTGCCGCCGCCCAGCGCCGCGATGGCGCCGATGCCGGCGAGCGATCCCTTCAGGAAATCCCGACGAGGGGTGCGTGGTTCGTGCATGGGGTGAGACGATAGGGCCGGGCGCGCGGCCGTGCCACCCGTGGCCAAACCTGCGGCGGTGCGTAGGCTTGTGTGCATGAGCGAAGTGGATCGAACGCTGGATGCGGCAGCCAATCGCGCGGGCGAGGGGCTTCGCACGCTGGAGGATGCGCTGCGCTTCGCGCTGGATCGTGGCGATCTCCTGGCGCGCGCGAAGTCGCTGCGTCATGCGCTGCGCACCGCGATGGAGCGCCTGCCGGCGGGGCGACTGATCGCGCACCGCGATGCATCGGGCGATGCGGGTCGCGACACGCTGGGTGGTCGCGAGGGCGATCGCGATGGCGTGCGCGGCGTCGCCATGGCCGCCATGCGCCGCGCCATCGAGGCGTTCCGCACGCTGGAGGAATTCGGCAAGCTGGTCGATGCGGAATTCGCCGCGGCATGCGCCGCGCTTCGCTATCAGGCCTACGACCTCGAGCGCGATGCCACGCTGGCCTTCGGTTCGTCGCGCCGCTCGCAGCCGCGTCTGTGCCTGCTGCTCACGGAATCGCTCTGCCGCCGTGCCTGGCGCGACACGCTGCAGGCCGCGATCGAGGGCGGCGTGGACATGGTGCAGGTTCGCGAGAAGCACCTGGAAGGCCGCGCGCTGCTGCACCGCGTGCGCGAGGTGATCGACATCGCCCGCCCGCGCGGCGTGCGCGTGATCGTGAACGACCGTGTGGACATCGCGGTGACCGCGGGCGCCGATGGCGTGCATCTTGGCACCGGTGACCTGCCGCTGATGGAGGCGCGCCGCATCGCGGGCACCGATCTGCTGCTTGGCGCCAGCACGCACGACATGGGCGAGGCCACGGCCGCCATCGAGGCTGGCGCCGACCTGTGTGGCGTGGGCGCCATGTTCAGCACCGCGCTGAAGCCCGAGCGCACGCCTTCGGGCACCGCGTATCTGCGCGCCTACATCGAACGATTCCCGCGCACACCGCATCTGGCGATCGGCGGCGTCACGCCCGAAACCATCGGGGCACTGGTGGAAGCGGGCGTGCGCGGCGTGGCGGTGAGTGCCGCCATCTGTGGCGCGGCCGACCCCGGGCAGGTGGCAGCCGCGCTGGTCGCGCCGCTTCGAAGCGCCGCCGCAACCGCATGAGCCGCGCGCCCGCCGAACTCACGCTGCTCGGCACCGGCACCAGTTCCGGCATTCCGGTGATCGGCTGCGACTGCGCCACCTGCACCAGCGACGATCCGCGCGACCGGCGCCTGCGCACCGGCGCGCTGCTGCGCTTCACCTGCGAGAGCGGCGAGCGGCGCGCACTGCTGCTTGACGTGCCGCCCGACCATCGCGAGCAGAGCCTGCGCGTGAAGCTGGATCGCTGCGACGCCATCCTGCTCACGCACGCGCATGTGGATCACGTGTTCGGCCTGGACGAGGTGCGGCGCTACAACGCCATCATGCGCCGCGCCATTCCGGTGTACGCCGATGCGCCCACCTGGGAGCAGCTCGAGCGCGTGTATCAGCACATCCTGTTCCGCGAGCACAACGTGAACGCCAGCTTCGTGGCCGATCTGTCGCCGCACCGCGTTCGGCACGGCGATGTGCTGGACCTGCACGGCCTGCGCGCCACCGCCTTCACCCTGTGGCATGGCAAGCTGCCCATCCTGGGTTGGCGCATCGACGGACCGGCCGACGACCCGCTGTTTCCGCTGGCGTACTGCACCGACGTGAACCGCATTCCGGATGAGAGCTGGCCCATGCTGCGGGGGGTGCGCACGCTGGTGCTGGACATGCTGCGGCCGAAGGCCCACGACACGCACTTCACCTGCGAGCAGGCCATGGAGGCTGCGCGCGCGGTGGGGGCCGAGCGCACCGTGTTCGTGCACATGACCCACGACATCCGCCATGCGGAGTTCGATCCCACGCTTCCGGCGGGCATGCGGCTGGGTTTCGATGGCCTGACGCTGCCCTGAGCCGCCGAGCGATCCTGGTGCCGTTCCCGGGCAAACGGCGGCTTCGCGGGCGTGGAGCGTGGTGGCGGATTCCGCTACCATCTCGGCCCCATGGCACAGATCCGTGAGATCAAGAAGCGCATCGTGGCAGTGCGGACCATCCGTCGCATCACCAAGACGATGCAGATGATCGCCACCGCGAAGTTCACCGCCAGCCTCAGCCGCGCGAAGGCGAGCCGCCCCTACATGGAGCGCATCCGCGAGCTGGTGGCCGAAGTGGCCGCCCGCGCCGGCGACGTGTCGCACCCGCTGTGCCAGCCCCCGCAGAAGGCCGCCAAGAAGGAACTCATTCTGGTGGTTGCCAGCGACCGCGGTCTGTGCGGCGCCTACAACGGCCATGTGCTGCGCACCGCCATGAAGGCCATCAAGGCCGCGCGCGAGGCGGGCCGCGAGCCGGTGGTGGAAGTGGTGGGCAAGAAGGCCATCGCCTTCTTCAAGTTCCAGAAGATCGCCGTCGCCCAGCGTCACGCCTTCGGTGACAAGCCGCAGTTCGAGGCGGTGGAGGCGCTGGCCAATCGCCTGATCCAGGACTATCTCGCCGGCGGCTTCGATGCCTGCCGCGTGGTGTTCATGAAGTTCGTCAGCAACAGCCGTCAGGTGCCCGAGACGCTGCAGCTGCTGCCGCTGAACATGCCCGCGGCCGAAGCGGGCGCGCCGGCCGCGGGTGGCGCCAGCCTGTACGAGTTCATGCCCAACGCGCAGGAACTGCTCGGCGAACTGCTGCCGCGCACGCTGAAGGTGAGCCTGTTCCAGGCCATCATCGACGCGATCGTGAGCGAGAACGTGATGCGCATGGTGGCCATGAAGAGCGCCACCGACAACGCCGCGGGCCTGGGCCGCACGCTGAACCGCAGCTACAACCGCGCCCGTCAGGCGCGCATCACCACCGAGCTCACCGAGATCGTGTCGGGCGCCGCCGCGCTCGAGTGAGCCCCGCATGCAACCGTGAAACAACGCCGGCCCGCTCGCGAGAGCGGGCCGGTTTCGTTCGATGGCGCGTTGTCGTGCGCGTTCAGTTGCCGGGCCGCGAGGCCGGCGTGCCCGGCATGCTGGGTCGCTGCGCAGGCGCCGGTGCGGCGGGCGGCGTTGCTGCCGCGCCTTCCGGTGCAGGCACGCCGGTCTCCACGCTGTTGCCGTCGCGCTTCCACGCCTTCAAGCCACCCTCGAGGGTGTACACGTTGTCGAAGCCGAGCTCCATCAGTCGCTTGCTGGCCGCCTTGCCGATGGTGTCCTCCCAGTCGGTGTCGTACACGATGAACTGGTCGTAGCCCTTCAGCGTGGTCTCCGCCTCGGCCTGCATGCGCGGGAACGGCAGGCAGATGGCGCCTGGGATGTGCTCCTTCGCGTACAGCTCGGTGGTGCGCGGATCCACCCAGGCCGTGCGCAGCTTCCTGTCGAGAATGCCGGGCTTCTCGTTGATCTTCTCCACCGCCTGGAACGAGGAGACGAACATCAGGTCGCGGTCACTGGTCTTGCGCGTGCAGCCCGTGAGCAGCGGCAGCGAGAGCATGGCGATGCATGCGAGGATTCGTGCGGTCATGCGCCGATTGTGTGGGCAGCGCGTCCGCAGGGCAAGCTGGCCGAATCACGCGACCTGCGCGGCCTCCTCGATCGGAGGCGTCAGTTGCGTGCGACGCGCGGGCCGGGTCTTCACCACCTGCGGCCACTCGTGGTCGCCGAACAGGTGCAGGCCGGCATCGCGGCCGATCATGCCCAGTCGTTCGCGGCCGCGCACCTGCAGCGTCTCGTTCAGGAAGCGGATGTGCCACTCCACCGCGCGCTTGGTGCGGAAGATGCTGCGGGCGATCTCGTCGTTGCTCAGGCCCTGACTCACGCGTCGCAGCGTGTCCAGCTGGCAGCGGGTGAGGTCTTCCAGCGGGCCCCACTCGTGCGAGCACATGGTGACGCGGGTGGAACGCGGGGTGGCGGCGGTGCCGTTGGCATGGCCGTTGCCGTCGGTGTGCGGATTCAGCAGGCCCACCACGGCGGTGGACACCGTGACGCCGTTCTGCGTGATCGGCTGCGGAACCGCCACGAATTCGTGGGCGATGCCATCCAGGATGGCCAGGGCCGAGTGCTGACGCTGTTCGGTGATGGTGCGGCGGATCACCTGCAGCCATTCGCGCAGCACGGGCGGCGACAGCACGGCGCGCAGCGAGGCGGCGCTCTGCAGGTCCTTGGGCACGCGGCCATTTCGGCAGGTGCGGCGGTCGTGCACCGTGCCGTCGCCATCGACGAAGGCGACGAACGGGTCGAGGTGTTCCATCACGCTGGTGGAGGCCGTCGGTGAGAGCATGTCGAGTTGCATCTGGAATGTCCCTTTCTGGAGGAGTGCGGTGGGAACTTCATTTGGATGCATGCGCAACGAGTCGCATCTGCATGGCACGCATCTTGGCGTGCAAGATGCGGCGCGCAAGGGCATTTCGTGATTCCGCGGGTCGAATCGCGTTGTCCTCGTGCGTTGTTGCAGTTGGTGCGCGCGGGTGCGCGTGTGCATGCGAGCGCAGTGTTCACGACGATTCGTCGATGATTTCGTCGCGACGCAATCGGTGCCACAGTGCGCGCCTCGCTGATGGCTTGGTGGGGCGAGCGTGTGCACGCCGGGTGTCGCCCGACGCGAGGACTGGCGACAACATGGATGCGCGCGGTTGTGCGCGAGCGAAGTTGATCTAGGGTGCAGCGTGCGCGGTGCTGCACGCCAGGATCGGCGTCGTTCGCCGCGCATCACCACACGCACGGCGGCGACGCCAGCAGGAAGGAGCATGCGGTGCACGCAGTTGATCGCGCGCAGGAGCGAATGGTTGCTGAGCAGGTGGTCTCGCGCGGCGTGCGTGATCCGGTGTTGCTGCAGGCGCTGCGCGAGGTGCCGCGCGAGGCGTTCGTTTCGGAGCGTCACCGCGAGTTCGCGTGGCACGATGTGCCGTTGCCGCTCGACGCCTCCGTGGAGGTGCTGCCTGCCTTCTCTGTGGCGATGCTCCTGGAGGCCTGCGAGTTGCGGCCGGGCCACCGCGTGCTGGAGATCGGTACGGGCGCTGGCTACCTGACCGCCGTGCTGAGCCGCGTGGTGGGACTGGTGGTCACCATCGAATGGAGCGCCACGCGCGCCGGCCCGGCTGAAGAGCGTCTGCGCAAGCTTGGATGTCGCAATGTGACGGTGCTGCAGCGCCCGCCCACCGTTGGCTGCGCCGAGGCCGCGCCATTCGACGCCATCGTGGTGTCGACACGGTGCATGGGATTGCCGACGCCGCTGCTGCCGCAGCTTCGTGTTGGCGGCGTGTTCACCATGTCGGTTGGCGAGACGCAGCGAGCGCAGCGGCTGCTGCGCATTCGCAGGACGGGCGCGTCGGCGTTTCATCCAGAGGCGCTCGGACCTGCGGCGCTTGTGCCAGTGCTCGTGCGCGTCGCCGACGCCCAGCCGATGGATCCACTGGCAGTGCCGGTGACGCGTCTTCGAGCGCCGGACACATCGCCTGCCGCGGTGTTGCGCGACGTGTGCGAGCCGTTCGCCGACGACTTCGACGCCGTGGCCGAGCGGCTGGCTGCGCGCGTGAACGGGTCGCAGGTGGTGCTGGTGGGTGGCGCATCGGATGGCACGCGGCAGTTCCATGCGCTGCGAGCCCGGCTCACGCGCAGGTTGCTCGAGCACGAGGGCTTCGATGTGCTGGCGATCGATGGCGATGTGGAAGGGGCCGGAAGCGCATCGGACGCACCGGTGGCGTCGCCAGCCTGGAGCGTCCACAACCCCGAGACCGCGTCGCTGCTGCAATGGATGAGCGCCGCGGCGTCCGGTTCACGACCGCTCGCCGCATGCGGGTTGGACGTGTTCGCGCGCATCCGTTCCCTGCGAACGGCGCTTCGACACATGCAGACCCAGGATGCGCACGCGGCCGATGCCGCGCGCACGCGCTATGCAAGCCTCACGCCGTGGCAGTGTGACGCCGAAGCCTTCGATCACGCGAGCGCCATGGGGCGGTTGGGGCGCATGGTGCCGGCGTTGGCAGGCCGCCTGGCATCGCTGCATGCGCGGCGTGTCGCGACCGCGCGTGTGGCTGGCCGCTGGTACGCGGAGCCGGAACTGGTCGAGCGCATGCGTCGCGAGGCGCTGTCGCACTACGTGGAGATGCTGCGCGGCCATCCGGAAGCGTGGTCGATGCGCAATCGGCATCTGGCCGACGCGCTGCACACGCTGCAGTGCGCGCGGGGTGGGCAGGCCCGCGTGGTGGTCTGGACCAGCGGGCCCAACGCGGGACATGCCGGCGCCACGGAGATGGGCGCGCGCGGGGAGGCGAGCCTTGGGCAGCTGGTGCGCGAAAGGCTTGGGTCGCGCGCCTGCCTGATCGGCATGGGCACGCATCATGGAACCGTGACCGTGCCAGGCGCCTGGGATGGGACGCCGCAGGTGCGCCCGGTTCCCGATGCGCACCGCGACAGCTGCGAGCGTCTGCTGCACGAGACCGGCGTGCCGCGCTTCCTGCTGCCGCTGCGGACATTGGGCAACGGCGAGGCGCACGCGGCACTTGCCACACCACGGTTGCAGCGCTTCTGCGGCGCGGTGTACAGCCCCGAGAGCGAATTGCGGAGTCACTGCTACCAGACATCGCTGCCGGCGCAGTTCGACGAGTACGTGTGGTTCGATCAGACCGAGGCGTTGGCGACCGGGCCGGCCTGACGCGCGGCGACGGTCGCTCTGTCCGCGGCATCGACACGGGTGTGGGTGCCCATGCCGATGCCCCGGGTGTCACGTCGTGGTGTGGACGCGCTGCGGCCGCGCCTGCATGGACTCGCCCAGCCGTTTCAGTCGCGATTCGGCGCGGCGTTCATCCGCCATCGAGAGCGCAAGTTGTCCGGCCATGTCGTGCAGCCCCAGCACGCCGGCCCAGGTGCACACGCTTTCGTAGCTGGCGATCTCGTCGTGCTCCAGATGCTGCGCCACGGCGATCAGGGCCGCGTCGCGCACCGAAGGCTCCAGCGTCTGGTCGCTTGCCAGCTCGATGCAGTCTTCCAGCAGTCCGCGCTTGCCACGATTGCGCAGCGGGGTGGGCCGCGTCTCCTGTCCATCCAGCACGCGCTTCAGGCGCAGGATGTGCTCGCGCGTCTCCGATCCATGCAGCCGGAACAGGTAGGCCAGCTGCGGGTTCGATGCGGCGCGTGCCAGCTCGGTGAGCACCTGCACGGTGTCCTTCTCGGCGGCGTACAGGTCGCGCACCTGCGCCATCATCAGATCGTGCAGGTTGGTGGTCGGCGTGGCGGGCGCGAGCGGTGGCGTGGCGACAAGGTCTCGGTCCATGGGTCAGCTCGCGTTCGCGCCGGTGCGCGTGTTCGAGGGGCGGATCGCGATGTGCTTGGGCTTCACGCCCGCACGCTTGCCGATGTGCACGCACACCACGCCCTGGTCGGTCTCGGCGGTCACCTTGTCCGGGTCCACGCTTTCGGGCAACTCGATCACCCGGCGGAACTCGCCGAAGCGCCGCTCGCACTGGTAGAAGTCCTCGCCGCGCTTCTCGGTCTTCTCGCGCTTGGTGCCGCTGATCGACAGCGTGGTGCCGAGCACCGTCACCTCCAGGTCTTCCGACGCGATGCCGGGCACCTCGGCCCGAACGGTCACCTCCGTGTCGCTTTCGCTCACATCGATCGCGGGCAGCCAGCCCTCGTTCCGCAGCATCTTCGACTCGACGTCCGAGCCACCGAACATGCGCTCGATGGTGCGATCCATCTCCTCGCGGATGCGCGAGAGATTCCCGTTGATCGGATTGCGGTGTTTCCAGAGCGTGAGATTCATGGCGGGTCTCCTTGTGGTGGTGGCGATGCCTTGCGCGGCAACGCTTTGCAGTGCGGGCCGACCGTACGAGATGCGTGCACGGCCGCAAGCGCGTTCACGCGGAATGCGTCCCGTCCTCGCGCGCGGCGAAATCGCGGCAAACGCCTGGAAATCGCGTGGCTTCGGCGCGTGCGAGGTCAGCGTGATCTGGGCAGTGCACGCATCGGCGCACGCCGAAAACGCTCGTAGCGTGTCATGCCATGAGCCGATTCCACCGAGTCATCTTCCACCCCACCAGGCCCGACACCAGTCCGCACCTCGCACCCGTCGACCGCAAGCGTTCGGGCAAGCACGCGGGTCACACGCCACCGCCGTGGGTGGCCTCGCCCGATGCGCCCGCGGGTGCGTCCACGCCTCCGCCGCCGGCACCGGTTCAGCGGAAGGGTTCGGTCGATCCGTCGTCCGCCAAGAGCGCGAAGGACGGCAAGCGCGCCACCCGCGGTTCCAGTCGCAAGTCGAAGCCGTAACATCGCGCGCCATGATGCAGTTCTGCATGACATGGTTGCTCGCGGTGACGATGATGCTGGTGCCCGCCGGCGAGCCGGAGGTGAAGCCGGTGAAGATGCAGGGCGCGCAGTGGTGTCGCCTGCCCGATGGGCGTGCGGCGTTGATGGTGAACTTCATGGTGCAGCCGGGCTGGCACATGTACTGGACGAATCCCGGCGACAGCGGGGGCCCGCCGGTGGCCAAGGCCACGCTGCCCGATGGCTGGAAGCTGGGCACGCCCATCTGGCCCAGGCCCTCCGTGCTGAAGCACGACGATGAGGTGCTGTTCGTGCACGAGGGCGCGTGGAGCTGGCTCGTGCCCGTGGAAGGCCCCGCATCCGATGCGCTGCCGACCTTTGGCTTCGAGTTGCGCGTGTCGTGGATGGTGTGCAAGGAAGCGTGCGAGATCGGCAAGGCCTCGTTGCAGGTGGTGCCGCCATCCGTTCCGCCGCAAGCCGCGCCCACCAAGGGTGGTGCGGGATCGTTTCCCATCAAGCCGGGCTCGGGCGACAGCACCATCTGCGCCGACGGTGGCCTTCACCTGCGATTCGATGCGCGCGGTCAATCGTCGGCCCGTTTCCTGCAGGCGACCAACCCCGGGGTGCAGGTGAACGGCTCCAACCCGGTTCCTGCGCGAATTTCGGAGGGCAAGGCGCTTCTCGATGCGCCGCTGCAGATCCGGCCGGAAGACTCGCTTGGACAAGAACTTGCGATTTCCGGCCTGCTGCTGCTCGGCGATGCGATCGGCGATCCATGTGTGTGGATTCGGCAATCGGTGTCGACCCCTGCGCGTTCGGCGCCGTAGCCTTTCCTCGCGCTTCGCATTCCCCAACCAGGAGACTCTGTCATGAAGAACACTCGTTTGATCGCCGTTCTCGTCTCGTCCGCATTCGCGTTCACGGCCGTTGCCGTGGCCAGCGATGGCATCAAGCCCGGCCGCATCGCCGGCGCCGTGCTGCGCGGTGGCAAGGACAAGGACAAGGATGCGAAGGTGCTGAAGATCGGCGACAAGGTGCCCGACTTCACCGCCACCGACGTGAACGGCAAGCAGGTGAAGTTCAGCGACTTCGCCGGCAAGACCGTGGTGCTTCAGTGGGTGAACCCCGGCTGCCCGGTGTGCCGCAAGGTGACCGAGAGCGGTCAGGTGGCCCAGATGATCACCGACGCGAAGGCCATCGACCCAAACGTGGTGTTCCTGATGGTGAACAGCACCGCCAGCACCGCGAGCGATCCGAAGGCCACCGCCGACTACCTGAGCAGCCACAAGGTGCAGTCCACCGCGGCGCTGATCGATGGTGACGGCAAGGTGGGCCACATGTTCGACGCCAAGACCACGCCCGACCTGTTCGTGGTGGATTCGAAGGGCACGCTGGTGTACGGCGGCGCCTTCGACGACAGCAGCGACCGCGGCGAGACCGCCGGCAAGACCAACTACGTGCTGAACACCCTGAAGCAGCTGAAGGCCGGCGAGAGCGTGAGCCCCAGCACCACCAAGCCCTACGGCTGCAGCGTGAAGTACGGCAAGAAGGACTGAGTCGGCCGCAACAGCCTGTGCAAACGAAAGGAGCCCGGCCGCAAAGCCGGGCTCCTTCTCTTTTTCGCTCGTTCGTCGCTCAGCCCTGGCCGGTCGGCATGATCACGTAGGTGAATTCCTGGCCCACGCGGAACACGCCCGGCTTGTTGGGGGCCTTCATCTCCAGCGTGATCTCGGGGCTGTCCACCAGGCGCAGCGCCTCGGTGAC
>CAIPQY010000311.1 GCA_903867275.1 uncultured bacterium
CCCTTGCAGCCGTGGCACTCGTTCAGCGACTCGATGCGCGCGGTGATGCGTGCATAGGGCTCGGCGGTGGCGGCGTCGCCGGCCTCGTAGTAGATGCGCTGCGAGAAGGTCTTCCACGACTCGGCGTCGAAACCCTTCACGCTCTTCGACACCCACGGCGTGAGGTCCTCGCGCCACTGTGCGTCGCTCTTCTTCGTGCGGCTCATGCCCAGGATGCAAGTGGCCTTGTCCAGCATGCCGGCGCGGTGCATCTCGTACATTGCGGGGATGAGCTTGCGGTGCGTCAGGTCGCCGCTTGCGCCAAGGATCACGAGCACGCATGGATCGCCGGTCTTCATGGCGCGCAGCCTAGCGTGCGCGGGAACACGCGCGGCTGCGCCGAATCAGCTCGCCACGCCGCGCTTGTGCGCCACACGCGGCTTCGACGCACCGCCCTCGCGCGGATGGTGCTTCAGCAGCACATCGTGCAGGCGCGAGCGATCCACGTGCGTGTACACCTGCGTGGTGTTGATGTCGCTGTGACCCAGCAGCTCCTGCACCACGCGAAGATCGGCGCCGCCGGCCAGCAGATGCGTTGCGAAGCTGTGCCGCAGTTTGTGCGGATGCACACCCGGCACGCGCGCGATCGCCGCGTACTTGCGCACGATCTGCCACACCGCCACGCGCTCCAGCGGCTTGCCGCTGAACGACAGGAACAGCTTGAACTTGTCCCGGCCATCTCGGAAGCGCGCCAGACCCGGGCGACACTCGTTCAGGTATTGCCGGATCGCGTTCACGGCCGGATCACCCAGCGGCACCAGTCGCTGCTTGTTGCCCTTGCCCAGCACCATCACGCTTGCAAGCGTGTCGTTGTAGTCGTTCATCTTCAGCGTGCCCACCTCGCTCGCGCGCAGGCCGGCTGCGTACATGATTTCCAGCATCGCGCGATCGCGCAGCCACATCTCGCTGTGCTCCGCGGTGGGTGCCTCCACCAGCTTGCGCATCTGCCCCGGCGTGAGCGTGCCCGGCAGCTTGCGCCAACGATGTGGTCGCTCCAGCAGTCGGGCCGGATCGCGTTCGATGCGACGCTCGGCATGCAGCCATCGATAGAACACGCGGATCGTGGCCAGATGCCGCGTCACGGTGCTCGGCTCCATGCCGCGTTCGCGACGCAGTCGCTGCAGGTGCTCCGCGAGATGCTGCATGGTCACCTTGCCCGGATGCTTCACGCGGTGATTCGTCAGGTCCTCGGCCATCTGCCGAAGGTCGCGGGCGTAGGCCTCCAGCGTGGCTGGACTCAGCCCCGTCTCGACGCGCGCCCAGGCGAGAAAGTCACGCGCCCAGGTTTCGAATGGACAGGTTTCGGGCATGGGCGGCGCTCACCGTGAGTGGCGTCGCCGCGGGTGCACCGGTGCGGCGCACGGCCGGCTTCGGTGCGTCGAGCGTGCCATAGGCCTGCTCCATGTTCAGTCGATGGAAGACCGCGCAACCATGCTGACCACCACAGCACACCGCGAACGCCTGTTCGGCGTTGCCAAGCGTGAAGCGCTGGCTGCAGCGGTTGTCGCCCCGATCGATGTGGGGGCAGTGGGCTGGATCTCGCATTGGGTCGTCCGAAGGTGCCATGGGCAGTTCCTGTGCATCGGCAGGGAACGGCCCGGGGGGACAAAGATAGGCCCGCGCAAGACTTCGATCCAGCGAAAGATCGCCGTTCGGTCAGCGATAGGTCAGTGATCGGCTGAAAAACTGAAGGTTTGCCGCCTTGCGCGCAGCCTCCAGCGTGGCTTCGGCGGTGGCGTTGGCCTTCTCGCAGCCCTTGCGCAGGATGTCCAGCACCAGATCGTCGCGCCCCTCGAACTTGGCGCGCCGCTGTCGCATGGGCTCCAGCAGCTCGTTGATCGCCGCGGCCACTTCCTTCTTTACATGTCCGTCGCCGAGGTTGTCGCCGCGTGCATATCGGTCCTTCAGCTCCGCCACGCGCGCCGCGTCCGGGATGAACGCCTCCACATATTGGAAGAGCGCGTTGGTCACGTCGCCGGGTTCGGTGGGGCTCTGACGACCCGTGAAGATCTTCATCACCTTCTTCTCCACCTCCTTGGCGGGGTCGCTGATGAAGATGGCGTTGCCCAGGCTCTTGCTCATCTTGTTCTTGCCGTCGATGCCAACGAGCCGGCCAACCGCGCCCACATCGGCCTTGGGCACCGGGAACACGCCACCCAGCTTCACGTGGTCATGGTCTTCCGCATGCTCGTCCACGCCGCAGTAGATCTGGTTGAAGCGACGGCCCACCTCGCGCGTCATTTCCAGGTGCGGCACCTGATCCTCGCCCACCGGCACACCCACCGGACGGAAGGTGAGGATGTCCGCGCACTGCCCCACCGCATACAGCGGGAAACCGAAGCTGTAGGTCTCGCCGAGGTCCTTCACCTTGATCTCGTCCTTCAGCGTGGGATTTCGCATCACGCGATTGAAGGGCAGCAGCATGGCGAACAGGAAGCACAGTTCGTGGATCGCCGGGATCTCGCTCTGCAGGAAGATGGTGCTGGCGTCGGGATCGATGCCCATGGCCAGGTAGTCGCGCACGATCTCCATGCAGTCGCTGCGGATCTCCGCCGAGCGTTCCGAACGCGTGGTGAACGCGTGGTAGTTGGCGATGATGAAGTAGCAGTCGTGGCTCTGCTGCAGTTCCACGCGGCGCTTCACGCTGCCCACCCAGTGCCCCAGATGCAGGCGTCCGGTCGGCGTGTCTCCCGTCAGGATGCGTGGCTTCGCGTTCATTCAGCCAAGCATAGAGAAGAGCAGCAGATTTGCGGCGTTGAAGGCGGCGTGCGCGGCGACCGGCGCGATCAGGCGGCCGGTGCGTTCCATGAGCCAGCCAAGCGCAAAGCCGAGCATGGCCAGCGCCGGCAGTGCGGACAGCCGCGACGCGTCGGGCACGGCGTTCCAGTGCACCATCGCGAACAGCACGGCCGTGCATCCGATGGCGGCCAGGCGCGGAATGCCGAGTCGCTTCAATGCCTGTTGCACCGCGCCGCGCCACACCACCTCTTCCGTCAGGGGCGTCAGCATCACCACGGCAAGCGCCACGCCCCAGGCGGCGGGTTCATGCACGTGCTCGCGCAGCGCATCCAGCGTGCGGTGTGCCACATCGGGCGGCGTTGCGCCACCAAGCGCCGACTGCACCAGGTTTCCGATGTTGGCCACCAGCGACACCCATGGCCAGACGATCGCGAGCCCAATCAACCCTGCCATCACGGCGCGCGAGGTCGGCATCGCACTGCGCGTGTCCGTGCCGGCCGGTTCGGGTTGGCGCACCATCAGCCATGCGCCCAGCGTCACGGCACTGGCCGTGAGCATGGCGAGCAACGATGCGCCACTGGTGAGTGATCCACCGGCACTGCCACCCAGCAGCGTCACCACAACCGAGGCCACCATGCCGGACACCAGCAGGCCACACACCATGATCATCTGATCGCCCAGCTGGTTGGTGCGCCATCGCACCACCCGGGCCTGGTGCAGCCATCCGCGTCGCATCGCCAATGTCAGGCCGCCCGCGGCCCAAGCACTCACCAGCACCCACTGCAGCGGGCTGGGCGTGGCGGCTGCGCGCGCTGCATCCTGCTGCGTCGCATCCCCCACCTGCTGCTGCGCGGCTATAACTGACTGCTCAGGAATTCCCATGGCCGCCGACGCGCTGCAGAAGATCATGCACAGGAAGAGAGCCGAAGTGGCCGAGCGCATGCAGCATGCGCCACTCGAGCTGCTTCGCGAGCGCGTGGCCGGCATGCCGGCGCCGCGCAACTTCTTCCAGGCAGTGGTGGCCCAGGGCGCGCCCGTGCGAACACGCATCATCGCCGAGGTGAAGCGCAAGAGCCCGTCGGCCGGGCTCATTCGTGCGGACTTCGATCCCGTGGACATCGCAGCACGCTATCACGCGGCGGGGGCGTCGGCGATCAGCTGCCTCACCGACGAGCCCGACTTCGGCGGACGACTGGAGTTCATCCAGCAGATCCGCGAGCACGTGCCGCTGCCCGTGCTGCGCAAGGACTTCATCGTGGATGCGTGGCAGATCTGGGAAAGCCGCGCGGCCGGCGCCGATGCCATCCTGCTGATCGCCGAGTGCCTCACCGAGGCGCAGATCGTGGACTTCCAGATCCTGGCCGTGGAACTTGGTCTCACCACGCTGCTCGAAGTGCATGATGTGGAAAGCCTCTATCGCGTGCGTCCACATGTGGGCTTTCCCCATGCGGGCTA
>CAIPQY010000312.1 GCA_903867275.1 uncultured bacterium
GGCGATAGATCAGTCGCGCCACATCCTGCGCGTTGCAGCCGTTGGCCACGGCCGCGGCGCGCACGGTGGCGGGGGTGGGCACATTGCAGGGTTGCCATGTCTGTGCGTCGGTGTTCTCCGTGAAGTGCGTTCCCAGGGCGTCCAGTCGATCCGCGAGTTGGCGCAGTGACGCATCGATGGGTTCGGTGGCGCCGATCGGCAGTGGATGATCATGAAAGCGTCCGGTGGCGAAGCTGCGCGCAAGCAGCAGCACGCGCTGTTGTTCGGCCAGCATCAGCAGCACGGGTGCGAAGGTGTCGCTGCGCATGCGCGCCTCGAAGGCGTATTGCTCGCGCAGGTCGCACGTGCTGGCCAGATTCGCGGTGGCGCGGTGATTGCGCTCGCGGACTTCCCGCAGCACCGCGTCGTCGAAGGGAAGCATCTGCGCGCGTCGCAGCAGTTCGGCGATCTGGTGCCAGCCGCTGGCGACGGATGCCATGGTGGCCACGCGCGCCGTGGTGGTGGCGAACATCCAGATGGAGAACGTGACGCACAGGCCCGCCACGATCACGCTGACCACGCGTTCCACGGCGACTGTGAGAGAGTCCGCGGGCTGCTGGTCGCTTGCGATCACGATGATCCACGCCGCGGCCATCATCAGACCCGCGTAGTTCGATCGCGGGCTTCCCACGAACACCCATGCCGACATGAACGCCATCACGCCCATGATGCACAGATAGGCGCCGAAGTCCTGCACGCCCGAGGCGAAGATGATCAGCGCCACCGCCGCCATGGCGCCACCGATCATCGTGCCGAGCAGACGCAGCAGGCCGCGCCGGCCTGATCCGCCCACGGTGGACTGCAGCACGAACACCGCGCCGATGGCGGCCGGTCCGGTGCCGCCGGGCAGGAACAGCGCGCTGAGCACCAGCGCAAGTGCCATGCCGGACACCGCCGCGCTGGCGCTGGTGGCGGCGGCCGCGTCGTACTGCGAAAGCGCGGCCAGAATCGTCGGCGCCTTGCCAAGCGGGCTTGCCGGCGGAAAGCCCAGCGGAAGCGCCAGTGCAGCCGATGCGGCGCCCGCGGGCAGCGGTCGATCGGTGAGCGCGGCGCGCAGCGTGCCGCCACTGCGACGCGCATAGCCCGCCACCGAAAGCGTGACCTCGTCCGCCGAGGGGCCGGCATGCTCGATGATCTGGTCGCCCGCGCGTATCAGCGCTTCGGTGTCACCGATCAGCGCCTCCAGTGCGGGAACATGATCACCCTCACGAGCCCAGTGCCGCTCGAAGGAGAGTCCGCGCACCCGCATGAAGAAATCGCTCAGGCGCTCCGCCATCTCGATGGCCGCCGCACGCGCCGAGTCGCTGGTGCGCGCCTGTCGCGCCAGCGCCGCCAGATGCACCGCGGCCGAATCGCTCAGCGATGCCAGGCGCGTGAGCGGCACCAGCTCCGGGAATCCGCCGTTCGGCACCGCGTAGGTGGCGATCGCCTCGCTCAGCACGGCGATGTGCGCCAGGACCGATGGCGATATCACGTCCTCCAGCGCCTCCAGGCGTGCTGCGCCCTGCGTGTCCGTGCGAAGCGCATCGGCGATGACACGCAGGCGCGCCGCGGATTCCTGCAGCAAGCCATTCACCGCGTAGCGCGCGCGCACCGACTCCGCTCCCGGAAACACCAGCAACGCCGCCGCATACGAGATCGCCACGCCGCTCGACACGCCCAGCACCGACAGTGCCGCGATGCGGTCGAAACCGGCCGGATCGTTCAGCGGCACCGAGAACAGCGGCGCGAAGGTCCAGATCGCCACGCGCAGTCCCGACGCGCCGACTGGCAGCAGTCGAACCAGATAGAGCAGCAGCCAGATGCCCGCGAGAATGCCCACGAACAGCAGCATGGGCGCCTGCGGAAAGGTGGCGACCAGCATGATCGAGAACAGGCCACACGCCGCGCTGGTGCCGAAACGCTTGAACAGCAGTGAGGGCGAATGCACGGTGCCGGGCGTGCTTTCGGTCATGGCGGCCACCGCGCACATCACGAAGGACGATTCGCCCACGAGCGCGGTCAGCGCGACGCCCACGATCATCGCGACGGTGGCTCGCAGCGTGGACTTCCATCGCCCCGGCGTGGGCGTGAGCTCCGAGAAGAACA
>CAIPQY010000313.1 GCA_903867275.1 uncultured bacterium
TGGCCAAGGTTCACGGCGCCATGCTGCGCAGCCAGGCGACTGATGGTGGCAAAGACGCTTTCGCCGAAGGGGCGCAGGCGCTGGGAAGTCCCGAAGGTGCGTCTGCCGGTGGTGCCGCTCATGCGCCCTGCTTTGCTGCGGCCGGGCCGCGCGTGTGGACCTCAAGCTGCGGGAACGCGATCTCGATGCCGCGCTCGGTGAGGATCCGCTGTGCGCGGAGCACCAGGTCGTGGCGCGCGGGCTGCATGTCGCTTGGGCGGGCCACGTAGATCGACACGTCGATATAAGCGGTGCCGCCCGTGAACGACACCAGCAGCACCTCCGGGCCGGGGCTCGCCAGCACGCCGAGGGACCCGGCCGCGGCCTCGCGCAACGCGGTCACCGTGCCCGGAAGATCGGCATCCGCAGGCACGGCCACGCGGAGTATCACGCGGATGCTCGGCTCCTGCAGCGTCCAGTTGGTGATGCGCCCGGTGATCAGCTGCTTGTTGGGGATGATGACGTCCTTGTTGTCGAAGTCCACCACCGTGGTCGCGCGCGTGGCAATGCGCGAGACGCGGCCGGAGATGCCATCGATGGTCACCAGGTCGCCGATCCGCACCGGACGCTCCGCCAGGAGGATCAGCCCGGAAACGAAGTTCGCGAAGATCTCCTGCAGGCCGAAGCCCAGGCCGACGGTGACGGCCGCGGCCAGCCACTGCACGTCGTTCCAGCGGATGCGCAGGCATGCAAGCGCCAGCACCAGCCCGATGATCACCAGCAGGTATTGCCCCAGCGCCACCAGCGCGTAGCGCGCGCTGCGCTCGATCGGGAAGCGCCGCAGCACCACGATGTTCACGATGCCCGGCAGGTCGCGCACCACCGAGATGGTGATGACGATGGTGGCCAGGAAGAGCAGCATGTCGCGGATCGTGACCGCCACCGCCGGCCCACCGTTCACGCCGGCCACGGTCCACACGGTGATGCCGTTGATCACGGAGAGCGCCGGCACCAGGTCCTGCCACGCCCACGCGAACCCGCACACCAGGATGATCGCCAGCAGCAAGCGACCGAAGTTGCGCACCTGCTGCTCGAACCGGACCTGTTCCTTGGCCTCCAGGTCGCCCGCCAGGTCGAAGTGATCCATGGCATGGTCACCGAGGCCTTCCAGCGCGGACACGCCGATCGAGAGGAGGAGGATCACCCAGTAGCTGCGGCCGATGTTGTCGATGACCGTGGTGGCGGTGATGACATAGCCAGCCACTGCACCGATGGCGAGCATGGCCGGAAGCGCCACCATCGCCGGGTACCACAGCGGCCGGAGGATCGAGATCCAGCCGCTCGGGTTGCGGGCGATGATCCCGGAGAGCACCCCATGGGAAGGCCGAAAGATCCGCGCCGTGACCATGGTCAGCACCGCCAAGGCCACCACGATGCCCCAGCGCGCCACCGCGTCGGAGCCGTCGGCCCCGTCGGACCAGAGCGCCGCCAGCGCCACGAAGAGCGCAGGAAGGGCGATGTTGCCGATGACGAGCGCCGCGCGCCGCAGCGATGCCGTGGCCGCTGCCGACCA
>CAIPQY010000314.1 GCA_903867275.1 uncultured bacterium
CGATCTCACGGTGACGGGCGTGATGAATCGTCCGATGCTGGGCGCGCTGCAGCGACCCATGGTGGAACTCGATCGACGCACGCTCGCGAACGCCACCAACCGCGGCGACGAGGCAACCAACGTGGCCATCGCGCTGCAACCCGGCACCGACGCCGCCGCCTGGTGCACCGCACGCGCCACCGACCTTCCGGAAGGCATGCTGCTGGAGCCTGCCGAGATGGCGACCAGCGGCATGGACAAGCAGGTGAATGCGGGCAGGTTGGCGTTCGTGCTGGGCTGCGCCATCTCGATCCTGGCGGGCGCGTTCATCGTGGGCGTGGGCATGACCACCTCGGTGGCGGAACTCGATCGCGAACTGGCCACTCTGCGATGCCTGGGCGCCGCGCGCATGCAGTTGTTCGTGGGTCCCGTGCTGGCCAGTCTGGCGCTGGCAGCGAGCGCGTGCGTGGTGGGCGTGCCAATCGGGCTCGGCGGCACCGCTGCGCTGGCGTGGTGGTTCCGCGACAGTCTGCCGCTGGGTCTCGTGCCGTCCTGGCAGGGCGTGATGCTGGCCATCGGCGCGGCTCTTGCAAGCAGTCTGCTCGGCTCGCTGCTTCCGGCGTGGAATGCATCACGCACCAGCCCGCTGCAGGCGCTGCGTCGACGCGGCAGCGAGCCGTGGCCCATGGGCCCGTGGCTGTGCCTGGTGGCTGGGCTGGCCATGATCTCGGCGGAAGCGCTCATCATGACGGTGATCGATGATCCCCAGCGCAAGTTCTGGCTGCATGCGTCGATCGGACTGGCACTCACGCACGCGGGATGGTTCCTGCTGTGCGTGCCGCTGCTGCAGATGGTTTCAAGGACCCTGTCGCCGCTGCTTGCGCGTGCACTTCGACTGCCGCCAGGCCTGCTCGATGGCAGCGCGCGACGCGCGCCCTACCGCCTTGGCCTGACCGCCGGCGCATTGATGATGGGATTGAGCGTGCTGCTGACCACCTGGAGCCACAGCGAGGGCATGCTGCGACAGGTTCGCGAGAAGGTGCGCTTTGGCGATGCCTTCGCGATGAAGGTGAGCGGTCTGTCGCCGATCGAGCAGACGTCGCTGCGCGCCCTGCCCGGCGTGCGCACCGCTGCGGCGGTGGGCTACCTGCCGCTGCGCGTGGGCGGCAACGCAGGCCTTGGCGTGCAATCGCTCGCGCCCCCGAACGTGATCTGCATCGGCTTCGAGCCCGAGTCATTCCTGCGCATGAATCGCTTGGAGTGGATCCAGGGCACGCCCGAAGCGGCGCTGCCCAAGTTGAAGAGCGGCAGCGGACTGCTGGTGGCCGAGCAGTTTCTCACCGCGCGCGGCCTGCAGGTCGGTGATTCGATCGAACTCATCGCGCCGAAGTCGAAGGCCAGCTTCGAGATCGTGGGCGTGGTGTCGAGCGCGGGTCTGGATGTGGCCACGCAGATGTTCGGCATCCGCAGCGTGTACATGGAGCACGCCATCAGCTGCGTCTTCCTGGACATGTCCACGGTCGGCCGCCTCTTCGGCGTGCACGATGCCGTGATGATGCAGATGGATCTGGGCCCCGACGGAAGCACCGCGGAAGATGAGCTGCTGGCCACGCGCGTGAGCGAGGCCGCCCCAGGCGCGATCTTCGCCAGCGGTCGCGCCATCCGCGCGGCCATCGACGATGTCGGACGCCTGGTGCAGGGCGTGACGGGTGCGGTGGCCTTCTCTGCGCTCACGGTGGCCTCGCTTGGCGTGGGCAGCGTGATCGCCGCACAGGTGCAGGGCCGGCGCGGCGAACTGGGTGTGCTGCGCGCGATCGGTGCCAGCCGCCGTGCGTTACTTGGCCTGGTGCTCGGCGAAGCCGTGATCATCGGCTGCACATCCGTGATCGCGGGCACGGGGCTTGGCTGGGAACTGGCCTGGGCTGGCCGCGTGCTGTTCGCCGATCTGGCTGGGCTGCGACTCGAAGCGGTGTTCC
>CAIPQY010000315.1 GCA_903867275.1 uncultured bacterium
GACCAGCAGGTCGAGACCGCGATCGATGCCGATGATGCCGGCGAAACGCCCGTCCACGACCAGCGCCTGCGTGCACTCGGTCATGAACACCCCCTCGTAGCCGTAGGGCTCGGTCAGCTCGATGTCGCGGGAACGCGTGCGCGCGAATCGCTGCGTGGGCCCCTGGTAGTACTGGTTCTTGTCGTCCTCCACGCTGGGCTTCAGCGCGATGTCGCGGGCATGGGCGTTGTCGCGATACAGGTAGGGCGTGAATCGACCGTTGGCGTCCAGCGCGGCGGCCGGCAGTGCGCCTGCCAGGCCGCGACGCAGGGCCGCGAGCGCGGCAGCATCGTTGCCGTCGGCGTTGGGCTCGTACATGAAGTAGCACGCTTCGAGTTCGGGATAGGCCTCCAGCACCTGCCGCATCATCTTCAGGCTGTCGGCGCGGTTGCCGAACAGGCCGTACTCGGTGGCGCGACTGAGCACGTTCACGATCGCGGTGGCCTCCATGTTCCACGCCTCGATCTCGCCCGCGATGGCGCTGGCCTCCGCGATGGCGGTCTCCTGCGCCGATCGGTCCAGCATGCGGAAGGTGCGGACGCCGTTGATGCCGATGACCAGAGCCACCACCGAGACTGCAGGAAGCACGCCATACACGACGAATTGACCAAGCAGGCCCTTGCGGCTCTTGAGGAGGCTCATGCCGCGGAAGATAGCCAGTTTCAGCGTGGTGATCGGTCAGGCCACGCCGCGGTCACGACGAACCTTGTCGCCCTGCTGCAGCGAATCAAGCTCCTTCCGGAGCTTGTCGGAACGCTCGCGTGCCTCGGTCTCCAGCGCACGCGCCTGTTGCACGCGCGCGCCGAGTTCCTGGTCGACGCTCTGTCGACGCACGGTGGCCTGCGCCTCGCGGGCAGCCAGTCGATCGCGTTCAGCCTCGGCCGCGGCGCGACGGCGACGAAGATCCTCGGCGGCGGCCTGCGCCTGATCCACCAGTGCCTGACGGCGCGCCGCGAGTTCCTGCGCGCTGTGCGAGGCTTCGGCGGCCACGGCTTCGGCCTGATGGGTTTCCAGTTCCAGATGCAGCGCGCGCTCGGCGGTTTCCACGGCCTGACGAAGTCGCTCGCACGCCTCGGATCGCTCCTGCACGCGCTTGGATTGCTCCTCGGCGATGCTGCGATGTCGCTCCAGATCGCGCTCGGCCGCGATGGCATCCTGCTCGAGTCGCTGCGCGTCGGCCTCGGCCGCGGTCGCGAGCTGCTGCAGTTCCTGACGACGGCGATGCGCGTCCTCGCTCTGGCGACGCACCTCGGCTTCGCTGCGTTCGGCGGCCTGCAGCGCCTGCTGCGCGTTGTCCACGGTGCCCTGCGCGGCGCGCGCGGCCTCGCGCTGACGGTCCAGCCTTTCGGTGGCGGCAAGCATGGCGTCGCGATCACGACGCGCGCGTCGTTCGGCTTCGAGTGCGGCCACGCGCTCGCGATCCACCACGGCGCGCGCTTCCTGTTCGCTCTGGCGCTCGCGCTCGAGCGCCTCGAGCGATCGCTGCAGTTCGGTGCGGGCCACGGCGGCCTGATCGCCGGCCTGGCGCGCGGTCTCCATCATGGCGTCGCAGCGGCGCATCGCCTCGGCGGCGGCTTCGCGCTGACGCTCCACATGCGCCTGCAGCGTGCGTTCCTGCGTGACGGCCGCTTCGGCCTGTGCGCGCGCGTGCTCGGCGGCGGCCCGTTCGGCCTCGAGCTGCGCCAGTGCCTGCATCGCCGCATCGCGCTCCACATCGGCGCGCTTCAGCGCTTCCTGCGCGAGCGCCTGCTGCGCCTCGGCGCGACGAAGGGCGTTCTCGGCGTTCGAACGCGAGGTGTCCACGCGGCGAAGTGCCTCGTCCGCGTGGGCGCGCTGCGATTCGGCGCGCGACTGCGCTTCCGCGACCGCGCCACGCTCGCGCTCCAATCGATCCATGAGTGTCTGCACCACGCCACGCTCGAGCAGGGCCTGTTCGCTGGATGCCTGCGCCGCGGCGCGCAGACGCTCGGCGCGCTCATCAGCTTCGCGTGCGGCGGCGTGCGAGCGCTCGGCGCGCGTCACGGCCTGTTCGGCCAGTTGCTGTGCGGCGGCGCGACGGCTTTCCGCCTCGTCGGCGCGCGCCTGCTCCTGACGCAGGCGACGCTCGGCGTCTTCGGCGGCCTGACGCTCGGATTCGCCCATGGCGAGCAGGCGCTGCACTTCTTCGGCCGCCTGGGTGGCCGCATCGCGACGCGCCTGCGAGGCCTGCGCGCGTCGTGCCAGTTCGGCTTCGGCTTCCACGGCCTGATGCGCCAGCGCATCGGCGTGCTGTCGCGCTTCGGTGGCGCGCGTGCGCGATTCGGCTGCGGCGTTGCGTGCCTTGGCGGCGTCGGCACGACCGGCATCGGCGCGCTCCAGACCCTGACGCAGCGATGCCAGTGCGGAAACCGACCCTGCGTGTTCCTGCTCCGCGGCGGCAAGTTCGGCCTTCAGTCGATCGACGGCCGTCGTGTAGGCCTGCTGCAGCGTGTCGAAACGAAGCTGGCGCTCGCTGCGCTGGCGTTCCTCGCGCTCGCGACGATCGCGCGCCTCGGCTTCCATGCGCGCCAGCGATTCGGCGCGCGCCTTCGCCTGCTCGGCGATCGCTCGCTGCTGTTCGCGCTGTGCGGCGGCGGCACGACGGCTTTCCTCGTGTCGACGCTCCTCGCGCACACGCTCGCGCTGCGTGCGCGACTGCACCAGACGATCGCGCCACGAGGAGACTTCCTGCGAGAAGCGCTGCACCTTCGCCACATCCGCGCCCTTGCTCACCATGCCCTGCACGCGCTCGTGCAGCAGTCGATCGAAGGCGGCGTCCATCACGTCGCGCCAGGTGCGGCGATACAGCTCGAGTTCAAGCGGCGGCACACCCATGCGTGGGGCGAGCGCCTTCAATCCGCCGATAGGGTCGTTCTGGTGGCGACGCACCAGGTCGCTGAGCTCGGCCGGCGTGTCCACGGGCAGTCGCGCCCGGCTGAACAGTTCGCCGATCGACAGGATGGCAGCGTGCTCGTGGGCATCCACCGCGCGACCCGTGCTGAGTCGTCGTGATTCCCACCCATCGAGGTGGGCCTCAAAGGTCATGGCGGAAGAGCCCATTGCCGGTGTGAGATCGGTTCAACGCGCCGGCAAATTCAACGAATCCGCCGGGATCGCGAGGAAATGGGTGGTGGATCGACTGTGTCCTATAATATCGGTGTATTTCATTCATGGTCAGGCTTTCAATCTTGTTGGAAGCCTGGCCCGCGCGTGCTCTGCGCAGGCATCCAATTAGCCTCCGAGCGCCCGCGAACCGTCGCGCCAACACACTTCATCACGACCCCCATGCAACAAACCACCTTCCGAATCGCCGACGCCAAGGTGTGGCACGCGCTCCGCAAGCCCGAGCGCATGCGCCTGTTCGAGGCCGTGCGCAGCTCGGGCGGCTGCTCCGCGCAGCAACTCGCGGTGCGCGTGGGCATGTCTTCGCCGCTCACCCACTATCACCTGAAGCTGCTCGCCGCCGCCGGTCTGCTGCAGAACGCCAAGGGCAAGCGCTATCTCGGCAAGGGCGGCGTGTTCACCGCCGCGACGCAGACGATCCAGATCGCCGTGGACCCGAACGATGCGGCACAGGCGCGTCGCGCACGCACGCTGATGCAGGCATGGTTCGAGTTGTCGCAGGAAGCCACGCAGGTTGCCGCGGGCACGCATGACTGGCAGCGATGGGAGAGGCTCACCAAGGCGGAATGCAAGCAGATCGACGCGCAC